>JAISZZ010000002.1 GCA_031284385.1 Treponema sp. | reverse complement strand
AGTTTTCCTTCGGCAATGGCACCCATGATCATGGCTCTGGCGGCGCGGTCTTTAACAGAACCCGAAGGGTTACAGAATTCCGCCTTGCCATAAAGCCCAAGACCTTCAGGCCGGCCTCCACCGTCCTTGAGCGAGATTTTTGATAATTCCAAAAGAGGCGTACCTCCAACCGTATCCAGTATAGTCATAGTCTATTTACTTATTCGATAGATATACTAGGATAATATAAAAAAAATAATTATGTCAAGCGCCCGGCACCCTGCCGCGCCAGCGTTGCCAAAGCCTGAAAAATTTCAAACGAGTTTGCGGATTAAACTATTTATGGACATACTGATGCGCCGGCATAGTATTCCGGCACGATTAAACTTGTGGAGTTTGTTTTGGAATTTGGGCGCAGATATTTGGTTTCGGCGCGTAAGATGAGATAAATGTAAAATTGCTGCGGGCTTTTCGCAGGCGGCTTGACGGGAGATGGTGGCGGGGATAGATTAAACTTGGTGGAAATGAAATGAAAACAAATGTTTTATCAGTTTTGGTAGAGAACAGAGCCGGTACATTGAGCCGTGTCGCGGGACTTTTCAGCAGGCGGGGCTTCAATATAGACAGTTTGACGGTGGGCGAGACGGAGGATAAGGATATTTCCCGAATGACCATATCAGTTTGCGGGGATGATGCGATACTTGAGCAAATAGTGAAGCAGCTTGAAAAACTTGTGGATGTAATCTCGATACGAAAATTAGAGGATGATGCCTGTATAAAACGGGAAATCATGCTGGTTAAGGTCAAATCTAACGAACAAAACCGTTCCGCGATAGTGGAAGTGGCGGCTATTTTCCGTTCGCGGGTGATAGATATTTCCACATCAACGATAACGCTGGAGGCGACCGGAAGTTTTGACAAACTGCACGGGCTTTTGTGTTTACTGCGTCCTTACGGGATACTTGAACTGGCGCGTACCGGACTTGTAGCGCTTGAACGCGGGCCGAATGTTTTATCACAAGATGAATAACGGGATTTTGCCCTGGTGATTCTGATTTTGACAGGCCCAAAACATTCAGGTAAGACGAGTGTGGGCCTCGCTTTAAGTAAAATAACAGGCGGAGACTTTATTGATGTTGACGCGCTGATAGAGAAACTGGAGGGGGTTTCCGCTAGGGAACTGTACAGGCAGAGTAAAGATATATTCCAGAAGGCGGAGTTCCGCGCCATTTCCACGATACAGGCAAAAGAAGAAACAGGCAATCCGGTGATAGTGGCAGCCGGCGGGGGGCTTATCGACAATGACGCGGCCATTAAAGTCCTCGCCAAAGATGGGCGGGTTTTGTTTGTTTATTTGGAGGTGAGCGCCGCGACGGCATGGGAACGCATAGAGCAGGCGGCGCGTGACGGAGGCGGCTTACCCGCTTTCCTTGACGTTGAAAATCCGCAGGCCTCCCACGAACTTTTGCACGAGCGCCGCGCCGCCGCCTATAAAAAACAAGCAGGTATAGTAATAAACGCGGAGGGCAAGACTCCGCGGCAGCTTGCCGCCGAATGTTTTCCCGTTGCGAAAAAAGTATTTTAATGAAGCCGGCGGTATGTCATAGATATGCCGCCGCCCCGTGTTACCCGATTTTGCTGGCGATTTCGTCAATAAATTCCCATGAATTTAGGACTTGGGCTTGAATACCTCCGTTTAACGGCTGAAACAGCGAAACTAAATCGCTTGTAAGTTTGCCGCTCTCTATTGTTACAAGCGTTGCCGCGCGCAATTTTTGGGAATATCGGGCTAGAGCTTCTATTCCATCAAGCACGGCGCGGTTTTCAAGCGCCCCCGCCCAGGCGAATATCAGCGCCGCTGGATTCGTGCTTGGCTTTTCGCCGTTTTGATAACGGTAGTAATGTTTTTGCACTGTGCCGTGCGCCGCTTCATACTCATAGCTGCCATCCGGCGATACAAGGACACTTGTCATCATTGCCAAACTGCCGGTAGCGCTGGCTATCATATCGCTCATAACATCGCCGTCATAATTCTTACAAGCCCACAAAAAACCTCCCCCGCTCTTAACAACCCGCGCAACCGCGTCATCTATAAGCGTGTACGTGTAATTTATGTTCTTTTCAGCAAATTTGCTCTTATACTCGGCATCGTAAACGTCATTAAAAATATCGCGGAAACGAGCGTCGTACACTTGCGAGATTGTATCTTTCGCCGCGAACATCACAGACATCTTCTCATCAAACGCATACCGGAAACAAGAACGGGCAAAACTTCGTATGGAATCGTCATAATTATGTATTCCCTGAACAACGCCGCTTGACTTCATGTCCGCCACAAGCAGTCGCTTTTCTTTTCCGGAATTTTCCGTAAATACCAATTCAACTTTCCCCGGCTCGTCAACCGGCATTTCAACATTTTTGTATACATCGCCGTAAGCGTGCCGCCCTATCACTATCGGGCGTTTCCATGTATTGATAGACGGTTTAATGCCCGAAACGCTTATTGGTTTTCTGAAAACAGTGCCATCGAGAATGGCGCGTATCGTGGCGTTCGGGCTTGGAAGTATATTTTTAAGCGCGTATTCTTTTTTACGCGCCGTATTCGCTGTTATGGTGGCGCATTTTACTCCGGCCCCAAGCCGTTTTATTGCGTTTGCCGCCTCCAATGTAACTTTGTCGCCGGTTTTATCACGATTCTGTATGCTCAAATTGTAGTAATCGGTTTTTAAATCGACAAAAGGCAGGATGAGCTTTTCTTTTACAAGTTCCCA
>JAISZZ010000001.1 GCA_031284385.1 Treponema sp. | reverse complement strand
CGCCAAGGGGCAGTTTCAAATTTATTACCAGATGGGAAACGATATTCCCGAATATATCCCGGACTTTGTCGCGGAAACCCCTGATACTATCTATATGATAGAGACCAAGGCAGAGGATCGGATAAACTCCCCGGAAGTGCAAAACAAAAAGAAAGCCGCCGAAACCTGGTGCGCCTCCGCCTCTGCGCATAAGGCCCAAAACAACGGGAAACCCTGGAAATACCTGCTGATTCCGCACGGGTCCGTCAAGGATAATATGACCTTGAAGTACTATGAGCAGCAAGAGTGTCGCTAATTGCTATCCTGTCCCGTTGCCCGCCTGGTAACTGGATGAAAAAAAACTTGCTTTTTGACCTGCAATGCGTTAAGATAATATAAACAGCTTCTGACCCAATTAAATGGACGGCAGCAAACTAGGCATCATATTCTGGAATAATGTTTCGGGGATGGAGATGCCTTGATGAAATTTCCGCACAAGCGGACCGACCCAAGGAGGATCCTATGATGCCTAAAATATCGGCATTTCAATTCAGGTAGCGTTCACACCTGCCTTTTAATCCAAATTTTACATTTAAACTGTTTGAAATTTCAGTTTTCGAACAGCGTCGGATTGATGTTCAAGAGACACTAAGGTTTTTGAGCGTCTATAACACGTCAACACGGCGGGACTGCCGCCGATAAATTTTGAACTGGCGAGTGCCAGGAGGTTGTTATGTCGAAAGTGAATAAACTTGTTCTTGCGAGTTTACTGCTCGCAATATTAATAGTGGTGGAACGCCTCGTTTCCATACAAACGCAATTTTTACGCATAAGTTTTGCGTATGTGCCGATTATGCTTTGCGCGATTCTGCTGGGGCCGGCATGGAGCGCGGGCATCGCGGCTCTGGGAGACTTGATAGGCGCGCTCATGTTCCCCAAAGGCCCATTTTTTCCAGGTTTTACGCTAAGCGCCCTGTTGACCGGACTGATACACGGACTGCTGCTTTACAACACAAAAAACAACAAACAATTTTTGCTGCGTCTTGTAATAAGCGCGTTTACGGTTTTGGTTTTCATTCATATCGGATTAACAAGTTTTTGGCTTGTTATAATGTATAAACGTGCGTTCATCGCATTTGCATCAACACGTGTTATTGCCGCGGCAGCGCTGCTCCCGATAGAAGTTGGAACAATGTTTTTGTTAAAAATATTTTTAGATCCTGTAATAAAAACATATTTTTCTTCCATCAAAAATTCTGAAGTTAATCCGTATGCGCCGGATGATGAAAAACAATAACATTGGGAAACAGAATAATAAATGATAACTATTTCTGATGTGCACTATGCTTATCCTTCTGGAAAGGCGGCGCTTTCCGGAATCGATATGCATATACAAAAAGGTGAATTTGCCGCGATTGTGGGACGCAACGGTTCGGGAAAATCTACTCTCGCCCGAATTATGGCCGGCATAGAGAAGCCGAGTCATGGTTTCTGCAGGGTAAACGGCATCGACACGCGGGATAAAACAAAGTTTATCGAGCTGAGGAAAACCGCCGGCATCGTTTTTCAAAATCCTGAAAATCAAATTGTGTTTGAAAAAGTTCATGATGACATGACATTCGCGCTCCGTAATCTTGGACTAGCTCAAGATGAAATTGAAAACCGGATTGATGAAGTTATAAAAATGATGCATATGGAAAATTTAACCGACTCGTTTGAATTGTCGATGGGGCAAAAACAGCGCGCCGCCATTGCGGGCGTGATTGCTATGCACTGCGAATGTATAATTTTTGACGAACCGACAGCAATGCTTGATCCTAAAGGCAAAAAAGACATCCATAATATTATCGTAGAATTGCATAAAAAAGGCTTTACGATAGTTTATGTTACAAATGTTATTGACGAAGTTTTATCAGCCGATCGTATACTGATTATTGACGAAGGTTGTATCAAACATGAATTTAGGCGTGATGATCTTTTGGAAAATGTTGAAAATTTAAAAAAATTTTCACTGGAAATGCCGTTGATTATGGATATTATCATACGGCTTAAACGCTTAAATATTCATGTCGATACTTCCGCGCGGACGGTTGACCAGCTTGTCTGTAGTCTTGCAAATATTATAGGCAGCCGCTTATGAAGAATCTGTTAAAAGTTTTTTTATTGACGGCCTACGCTGTAGGAGTATTTTTCATCTCTGATTTTTGGGCAATAATTGGTTTGGCAGCTTTTAATATTTGTGTAATGATATTTACGCGGCTTCCAATTAAGGCGGCGTTGTCATATATGCGCGGCGCGGCTCCGTTCATAATTCTGGCCGGTCTTATAAATTTTATCGCGGACTCGTGGCAAGAATCCGTTCTTGTTGTTGTAAGGCTTGTTCTTGTCTGCAATATTACGCAGAGTTTTAGGCGCGTAGTTAATTCGATGCAGCTTGCAAACGCGATAGAAACTTTTTGCTGTCCGTTAAAAGTATTTAAGATTGTGCCGCGTGATGTGAGCCTTATGGTATGTATCTGCATTGCGTTTATACCGGTTTTACAGCGGGAATTTAATCAGATAAAATGTGCACTCCAAGCAAAAGGTATGCCCATAAAACCGCGCAATGTCAAATATATATTAAAACCCTTTCTTTACGGGATTTTTAAACGCGCCGAAGAAATAAGCAACGCATTGCTGGCAAAGGCTTACTGTTGAGTCCCGCTTTCAGGCTTTGTAATTTTGGGATACTCGATTCGCGAATGATAAAAACTGACAAGCACTCGTACAAAGCATGATTTTATTGTTTTCATATCGCGGAAAGTAAGAGCGGATTCGGATAGTTGTCCGTGTTCATATTTATCATTAAATAGATCGTCAATAAATTTTTCAAGCCGCGCTACAGTCGGTTTTTCAAGCGTCCGTGACGCGGCTTCAGTAACATCGGCAAGCATTACAATGGCGGACTCTCTGGAACGCGGCGGATTGCCGGGATAACAAAAATCCTCCATATTCACGCTGCCTTCTTTTTTGAGCGCCGCGTTGTAAAACCATTTTATAAGTGAATTGCCGTGATGTTCCGCTATTATGCTGATAACATCGTTTGGAAGCCCGATCGCCCGCGCTTTCTCTATGCCAAGTTTTACATGGCTGCGGATAATTGTCGCCGATAGACGCGGATTCAGTTCAGTATGTTTGTTGTAAACCTTTTGATTTTCTACAAAGTATTCGGGATGGTCTGTCTTGCCTATATCATGGTAATAAGCGCCTACACGCGCAAGCAGCGAATTCGCGCCGACTTCGTTACACGCGGCCTCCGCGAGGCTTGCTACCATCATCGAATGACTGTATGTTCCCGGCGTAGAACTTTCCAGCCGTCTCAACGCAGGAGCGCCGGTATCGAGCAATTCTATCAATTTAAAAGATGTCGCAATATGCAGCGCGTTTTCTATTATGGGCAGAATTCCCAAAACCATCATGCTGGATGCAAGCCCATTCACGGCAGCCCAAAACAGTATGTATGGATAAAGCTGCAACGGACAATTTTGTACCAGCAGAATGGACGCTGCTACGATAATGTTTACAATCGCAATTATTATTCCCGCCCTTACCATATCCATGCGCCGCCGCGCCTTGCTCAAAGAAAGCGCGCCCGAAATACCAGCCGCAGCAGCCGCTATATACGCATAATTATTTATATAACCCGATATAAAAGCACCCAACGGAAGAATGAGCGCAATCATCATGCTTAAACGAGTGTTAATAGATAATGAAATGAGCATAACCACAAGCGCCGTCGGCAGTATGATTGAAACAGGCATATATCCGTTAAAAATTATTGTATTTCTGGCAAGAAAAACTGTTAAAAAATAACAGCCGCTCAAAATAGACATGAGAATAACTTCAGATTCCGTGCGGCGGTTTCCTGATCCTATAAAATGCCCGCCGGTAAAAAATATAAATGATATAAAAAACAGTGAAAATTGAAGCGCGTGTCCAATGACCACATTCGGCTCGTAATTTCTGCCGTAAATAAACGCGCACGCGGAAATTATAAATGAAAGCGCCGCAGCCGTCATCTGTTTTTTTGTGAAACCCGCCGATTTTGCGGCATCCATAGCAGATGTAAACAAATGAGAATAATCTTCATTACCGTTATTTTTTTTCATAATCATAAGCCTGTATTATCTTTTTTATAAGCGGATTTCTAACCACATCTGTGGTATTTAGATAAGAAAAATGAATGTCGTCAATATCTTTTAATATCGAAAGCGCGTTCAGGAGTCCAGAATCTACACGTTTTGGCAGATCGATTTGTGTTACATCGCCGGTTATCACGGCACGGGATCCCCGCCCCAGCCTGGTAAGGAACATTTTCATCTGCTCTTTCGTTGTATTTTGAGCCTCGTCAAGTATGATGAAGGCATCGTTCAAACTGCGTCCGCGCATATAGGCAAGCGGAGCAATTTCAATAACGCGGTTTTCTTCGAGACGGCGTATCACTTCGTAAGGAATTAGCGCTTCCATCGCGTCATAAAGAGGCCGCAAATAGGGGCTTATTTTTTGGGCAAGGTCGCCGGGCAAAAACCCCAGACTTTCGCCTGCCTCTACAACAGGGCGCGTAAGCACCAATTTACGCATTTTTTTTGAAAGAACAAGGGAAAGGGCGTTGGCTATCGCAAGATAGGTCTTTCCTGTACCGGCAGGCCCCACACAAAAACAAATGTCCGACTCGCTCATTCCTTTAATGTACGAGGCCTGATTGCCACTGCGCGGAAAAACCTTGCCAAAACCATGCGGTATACTTATACAACAGGAACGTATCGACTCAACATGACACGATGCGCCGCCGGTTTCGTAGTTGTTTATGGTGGAAACATCCTCAAACCCGCCCGCAAGCGCCTTTACAAGTTCCGGCGACGGCTGTTCGCCAAGCCGTGCCGCGCTGATAAGGCTGTCCATCACGCTGCGAAAACGCTCGGCCCCCGCGCCGTTAAGTCCGTCCATCCTGACTTCGTTGCCCCGCACTGCCAGTCTTCCACCAAGAGTACGCTCAAGTATTTTCAGATTGCCGTCATTAGAACCGCACACGGCTGAAATCAATTCCCCGCCATCCAGCACTATTGTTACGCTGTCTTCCAAGTATACTCCTATCACTTTAGTTTAAACTTCGCGCCGTCTATCGTCAAGCCGCATTGCCTCATCAAAAAAGTAACCCAAATTAAGGCAGACTATCCGGAAGCAACAGCTATCGGAGGTCAACATGGGGTTAACTATGCAAGAGGAAAAGACAGTTACCAGGCAGATCCGTTCCCGCTGCTTAAAAGCCGGACGGAAAGAGAAGTCGGCCATCCTCGCGCTGCGGGAGGATGTCGCCGCTCAGTCCTCTTCCTCTGGAATGGAACCGGCGGCCTAAAGTTACTTTTTAAATGAGGCATTTCGTAGGGTATCGACATATACAGTCAAAAATAGTTTTAATTTATTCGGTTATGACATGAGTGTCATCATAATTTCCGGACTGGCGGAGCTCGGCGGCCACTCCAATCTTGGCAATCCCGCTACAATATCGACAGTCGCTACACTTACCGTTATCACCGAAAGCAGCAAATCCAGAATATACCGGAGGTTGTTGTGTTCGATAGCCCAGTCATTGGGATCGTTTTTTATACCGCTTTCCTTGTGGGTGGTTACGGCGTAACGTTCCATTATCCATTCAATGGCGGATTTGCCGTTCACGATGTATTGATAGGCTTTTTCGGGGATATTGGAAACGGTGATATGTGCATTGTACTTGATCGTATCTGTTTTGCCCTTGGCAGGAAAGGACATTTTGGTTACAGTGAAGTCTTTATGTTCAAGCCCCGTTACGGTAACTTCAGGCGGCTTTTTCTGGTCCTCGTAGTTCAGGTGTAATTCAGTCAATTGGCGGCCAGCTTTGGAAAAAGCCCAAAAATCAGCGGGTTTTTCCACTAAGGGCAGGCGGGGGAGCATTTTTTTTAGGTCGTTGGCAAAGGTTTTGCGGTAGTCAGGACTGTGGAGCAAGCCGTAGACATAGTAAAAAATGTCCTCTTTGGTAACCCTCAAACCATACCGCGTGTGAGCCTGGTCAAGTATGAAGTCCGATATGGCGTCGCGGCGAATATAGTCGTCCTCCACTTTTTCAAACAAACCCACCTGTATCTTTTTCTTCTTTTCGTACCAGTAGAGAGGGAAGCATTGACCGTTTGCCTGTAACTGAATATCCGGTAATGCATCGGTGATAATTGTAGAAAAATCTTT
>JAISZZ010000188.1 GCA_031284385.1 Treponema sp. | reverse complement strand
TCGCCGTACATGGCGGCATCGTCCATGGAGCAGAGTTCCGCGTCCGCTTCCCTTGCCCGCTTTTGCGCCGATTCCGCGTAAATGCGGGGAGTGGCGGTCATGTACATTCGCTTCTTGCTTTTGAGGAAGGCATCGTCGTGTACTTTTAGGAACTGTTAATAAATAACTTGACCATTTGGTCATGTTATTTCCTTATTGCATAAGCAATTAAAATAAAATGCTGTGCATTTTATTTTTTTACAGTTCCTCAGTGATAGTGGTTTGAGCGAATAGCCTATTGGACATGGCTTTTGACTTAAAAGCCGTCCCGCCGCCTAGCGGCGGCCTCACTCATCACCCATCACTATAAGTGGTGTGGGGTCAGTGCTGGAAACTGAGCGTGAATTTTATGCTGTATGTGGCGGAGGCGGCCAGAGTGATGTGTTTACGGACTAGGACGCGGCTTGACAGATAATCCGCGTCAGACTTTGCCGCCGCATTTTCGGATACGCTCTCTGAAAATATCCACGCTGCGAAACCGTTATCGGAGTGCAGGTTGATGATAAGTTCGTTGGGTATGTCCTGAAAATCAATGGCGGCGGCGGACGAAACTTCAAAGCCCTTGGAATTTTCCAACAATGAAACGGATTTCTTTTCGCTGTGTTCCGAAAACGATTTGTACTCATTGTAAGAATATATGCGGAGTTTGCTGTCGTTATCGCTTGGAAAAGCCAGATTTAATTCTGGAATGAATATAAATTCGTTATCGCCCCCGCTTGTATTTTTAAGGCAGTATGTTACGTTAATTTCATTTTTTTTGAAATTGAATGTTTTTTCAATCTCGATGCCGGAAAAATCCGCAGTGCCGGCGTAGGCCGGCAGCCGAAAACTTACCCTGCAACGCTGGCGGTCCATGGCCGTCATTTCATAACATTCGTTGCCGCACAACCGGACACCGGAATAATTTTTGTTTATTACGGAATCCGGCGAAAAACCCGGCGGCGCTATCATATCACAGAATGAATAACGTTTGCCGTTCACGCCCGCCGCGCTGCCGTAATTCCATAAACTAGGGATATGATCCAACTCAAATATATTCGCTCCGGTTCTGTTAATAAAACAATTGATGTACTCACCCTGAAATAAATATTCATTAACGCCGTCAAAATTAAAATCAAACGCCATCAGAGACGGAATAAAATTCTTATAATCGCGGGTTATGGATTCGGCCTCCAACAAGGCGCGATACGCGGCGCTTCTTATTTTTGCCGTTTGCCGCGCATTGCAAAAAAGGTCGTAATCATGAGCTTTCCACAATTCTTCATAAGCCCGCCGTTTGCTGATTTTATCGCCGCGGAGCTGGTCAATGAGGGCGCGGACAAACACCATTTTGTTGTAAAGATAATTCGTCTCAGGATATTCTATCAAAAATTGTTTCAACGCTTTCTGTGGGAAATATATCTTTTTTAATGACGAAAGACTTTTTATCAATTTTGACGGAAGCGTAAAATCGATTTCATTTTCATAGGCGGACAACTCTGATAAAAATGAAAATATCGCGCTTTCCGTCATATCCTCAGACTTTTGGCCGTTTAAACAGGGCGGGAAAATGGTTATTACTGGATTGGGGTTGTTTCTTGAAGCGCTCAAAAAGCGGTCAATCGTTCCCTTTACGTTTTCTTCCAATTCTCCGGCAAACTGGCTTGAAAAAGGAAAAATAGTAATGAGTTTTCCCTTATCTTCGCTTATGTAAGGCTGGAAAAGAGCCTCATCATTTAGTCCGGCATCAAAAAAATAGGATTCGCTGAGCAGGGTATAGGCGATGTTACAGGAGTTAAGGACGCTCGGCATGGAAGCGTCCCATGCGAGTTCCGGCAATAGGCATCCCTGCGTACGTTTTCCGAAATGCTTACGCAGGTAGGTGGTAAGCATCTCTATATGACCAAGGCGGTCCTTATAGCTTATCAGCGGCATTACAGGCTCATAAAAACCGCCGCTCAACAATTCAAGCTGTTTTTTACCCACCATGTCGCCGGTAAGCATGAGAATCTCAGGATGTCTGCGCTCTATCCAATACCATAAAGGGCCTGAAAAATGCAAAATTGCCGGGATTTTGGGAAATTTGTACAAATTCGATAGAATCGGGCGAATTTTACCGGCATATATTCGCTCAAAAGTTGAAGCGTCTGTGCCGTTTGGAATATGATGGTGTATGCCTAAAATAACCGTTAATACCGTATTCATAGTTTTTCAAGATAGTAACGCTTTTTACATAGTTTGAAAACCCTAAAAGCTCAAAGTGTCGCTAACAAGTGATAAGTTCACCCCCTGAAGTAACGAGGGAATCGTTCACCCCCTCGGCTAAAATAGGAGGATGAAATATATGATGAGCAGCAAAGAGCTGGCAAGGCTGGCGGTTATTAAGGGCACTCTGGACAGGGGCTACACGGCAAAGCAAGCGCGCCTGTAGGCGCGCCTATTGGCGGCACGGAAACTCGGCATAAGCGTCCGGTGGGCAAAACGTTTGAATAAAGCAGCGCGGGAACAGGGGGACGGCATCCTGCCAACGCTACCGATGAAGGGATACGGGACAGGATTATAGCCTTGAAAAAAGCGAACTGTACCGCAAGGTAAATTTCACCCACTTTGGGGAATTGTTGGCGGAACACGAGCAGATACAGGTGAGCTGTACCACTCTGTCCCGTTGCTTAAAGGGGTAGGTATCACTTCCCCGAAAACACGCCTGAGCGCGGGCGAAAGACGGACGATGAGAGCACGAAGGGCAAAGTTCGGGGAACTCGTCCAAACCGGTGACACTCCCTTTGACTGGTTTGATACGGGTATTCTCACTTGCTTACACGGATTTCAAGATGACGCGACAGGGGACATCCTGGCCATGTATTTGTGCGAGCATGAGCGCCTTCAGGGGTATTATGAGGTCTTTCGGGCGGTTTTACAGGGTTATGACGAACGGCATTACCACCATGGAACAGGCCAACGCCGCCCTCCCGCGGTTCATCGCTGAGTTCAACCAACGGTTTCACCGTGTTTTTGTTCAGCGAAAAGATAGGCTTTAAAGCGTATTAT
>JAISZZ010000167.1 GCA_031284385.1 Treponema sp. | reverse complement strand
CCGCCGTCATGTTCGACATGGATTTGTATTCGTCAACCGCGCCCGCGCTGCGTCTGTTCGAGGCCGTCGACAACTGCCTGCTGCCGCGTATTTTTACCTATTTTGACGACATAGGGGGAGGTGTTTTTGACTATGACGCATGCTTTAACGAATACACGGGGGAACGGCTCGCGATAAACGAATTTAACGCCGCCCACTCCGACAGAAAAATATCTCCTGACTTCGGGTTGCTCGCTGCACAATTCCGCGAAAGCTGGTACAGTAGAATATTCATTGTCCACCTGTTCAAGCACGCAAAGTACAATGACTTGATCGCGGACGGAGAAGTTGCCCATTCCTAGGGATTGTTCCAAAATTCATAGGCCCGGTGGCATAATGCTATCCGGCGGGGCGTTACGAGGAGGAAATACCCCGTATTCATAAATGTAAAACTACTACCGTGAAGGCGGCGGTTAAAGCGCTTTTACTACATTCCAAATAGCATCGTTCACCGGAATTCCCAGTCTTTTATTTTCTTCGCGGACACGTTTTTCCCGTTCACCCGGATAACGTATTTCCAAAACGCCTTCCGCATAGGTGGAGGATTTAATGTTGTCAATAATATCTCTGATGATTTTTGACATTTCCACATTAGCGTTTACCTTGATGGCTATAAATACTTGATTCAAGCCGTACTCATCCTCAGGAGTATCCCCCTGTTTGCCGATTTCGTGTACCGGTTTACCGCCAGACAGGATGGCTCCCATCATGTCCATGAGCATAGAAAAGCCTGAACCTTTCCAAAAACCGACTGGAAGCACACGCCATGTCGCCATGAGTGCAGCCGGATCCGTCGTTAGGCCGCCATGTTCATCGTAGCCTCCAGCCACCGGCAGTTGTTCACCGGCAAGCAGCGCCGATTCAATAGCGCCGTACGAAAATTGAGACATCGCGCCGTCAAACAACACATGACTGTCCCCGTGGGGAACGCAAAAAACGATAGGGTTGTTTCCAATACGGCGGTCTTTACCACCCCATACCGGCATATTCGGCATAGTATTTGTCCAGCAAATTGCGGCGCAGCCTGATGCCGCGGCCTGAAGCCCGAAAGCGCCGCCCCTCTGCCAATGATTCGTATTTCGCAGAGCGGCGCAACCTATCCCATTTTTTTCCGCGAGAGCAATCGCCCTGTCCATGCAAAAAGCGGCGTTTGTGTTGCCCATGCCCAGCCGCCCGTCCCAAACCTCAAGAGCGCCCAGCGAAGAAATAAGTTCAGGCCGGTTATTCGGTTTGATATGACCTTTTTTCATCATCGCGATAACACGCGAAAACCGGTTCAAGCCGTGCGAATAAACGCCGCATAACGAAGTATCCGCCAAATTGCTGGCGCAGCCGCCGGCAATCGTTTCGTTTGCGCCGTATTTTATAAGCCGCTCTTTCATTACGCTGTACAACTCATCGTAACTAACTCTCATCTCAATCCTCTGCGTCTGCGGCGTTGTTTGACCGCCTAAATAATAGATTTTAGCTTTCGTTTTGCTAAAAATGTTATGAACGCGGCTATAAAAAAGATTGAAGGCAGGTTTGAAATTACAATAGTCGCAACCGGCGTGGAGTCTATCACCGGATAAAAATTTTCGGTTATGCCAAACATTTCCAGAATCGAATAAACGGTTTCAGCGTACGCTGAAATCGCCCCTAGAACCAGCAACATCCACGGCGCATCACGCGTTTTTGACCATACTACAATGGCAAAAACAGCCACCGCCGCAGAAAATAGCAACCTCGTAACTATCAAAATAAGCGAACCTGTATCCATAATTACGTTATTATCACTACTTGAATTCTTTTTTTCAACCGGTGCGCGAAAGTACGTTATAAGCGGCGAATCGATTCGTTGTTTACATCTCATATTTATTCTGCAATAACAGCATAAGGACATGGAGATTCCAACGGTTCAATCGCGTTACCATAACGCTAGGGCAACGCTGATTAACTTGAAGCCTCGCCAGCATAGCTGGCGCATCAGCGTTGCCCTATGTATTTGCTCATTTCATTACGCAAATGTGTCAACTTCGTTGACATTCGCATTAAAGTAGCACTGATTTATTCTCGATTGAATAAATCAGTGCTTCCCTAGCGCCTATTTTTTTAACGGAGAATATGCCGAGCCGGAATCCCATAATCCGAGCCTTTCTTCGCCGTTGATGCTTGGTATATCCATCACCATTCCGGGCTCAATTAAGTCAGGATTGTTCGGATCGAGCATCTTTTTTCTGTTGGCTTGATACAGGATAGGCCAGCGGTGCGGGTCGCCGTATGCCCATGGGCGTCCGGCAATGTTCCAAAAGCAATCGCCGTATGTATCCCATGGCCTAACAATGTACTGAGCCGGCAGCGGCGCGTCTTTGTCAAGTTTTTTGCTTTCTTCCGCTTCCGCCGTTTGCGGATTTTCAGGCGGCGCGACAACGCCGGCCAATGTTTGAATAACCTTGTCGGCATTGTTTATCGTGTCATCCCATTTCTTGGCATCCCGCGCTATGAGTCCCAGATTGTAGTACGTCTTCGCGTCATAAAATTCTGACGGAAAGTACCTTTTAATATCCGATATATCCGCCCAAGCCAGCCGCTGCAATGCATCACTCATCTTATTGTTCGCTGTATACATTTTTACCTGTTGCTTCACATACACATCCGAAACTGCGGCGGCTTTTACCGCAGCCTCGGCATATTTCACTGCCATATCGTAATCACCCGCCGCAAATGACTGGTTGGCGAGTTTCTGCAGCCGCTGCCCTTCCGCAAAATATTTGTTTGAGCGAATATTGTGTAGTATTTCGTCAGGATAATCCGTTATGGCCGCAAAAGCCGGAATATATATGTGTATCAAAATTATTACTGCGATTAAGCGTTTTAAGTTTATTTTTTTCATAAAACGTCTCCCTTTTCATTGGTGGAATTCTCAAGAAATTTTACAGCATCCTCGACTAATTTTTCACTTTCAATAATCTTTTGCTCGGCGTTTTTCAGCGCGAGTTCCGCTTTTTCTTTTTTTTGCGCCGCTATTTTTATTGTTTCTGTAAAAGCCGGTATAGCTTCGTTATAAAAATTTATGGCGGCCAGATAGTCTCCGCCACGCGCCGCCGCGCCGCCTTTATTATGTAATTCCACGGCAAAGTTATAATTTTCTTTTACAGCCGCGTCCGCCCGCAATTTAAGCGCCTGCTGCTGCAAGTTTTCCGAAGTCTTGCGTAAATCATCAACTTTTGCCGTCCATACACCGTCAATTATGGCGGTAAACTTTTCGAGGGCAAAACGCCCGTCATTCAGCGCGTTTTCGTCAACAGCCTCAAAACCGGCATCATAGGCTTCCGATGCGCGTTTCAGGGCACTGTCGGCATCATCAAAAGTTTGACTGTTATCTTCGTAATAACCGTCATTCATTATTTCTTGCCGTTTTGCGCGAGCCGCGGTCAACACTTCGGCAAGCTCATTGTAGTTTTGTTGCCGGTTTAACAACTCTTCCTCAACCGATGCGGATGAAACCACCGTGTCATCGGGCAGAGAAGCCGGTGAGGGTGTAACTTCTGTAACTTCCGGGAGTTCATGGGCGGGTTGAGTTTCTTGCTCCGTTTCCTGAACGGCGGGCGGCTCGGTTTCGGGCGCAGGTTTCGGAGCGCTCTTACATGAAATTGACAATCCTAAAACTACTATAAACATCAAGCAAATTCGAATAAAACTTACTCTAACCAAAATAGACTCCTATTATCCCATTATCGGAATACTTATGATTTTTCTTGATAGTTTTTTACCAGACGCGAGTTACGCCGCTGTTAGACGGCGGCAATGTTAAAGCATATTTGAATCATACCGCTAACGCTATTTTCCGCCAATAGCCCGCCTCTTTTAGCAGCAATTTTCACACGGATTTTTCACACAAAAAACCATCATAATCTGCGGATAATTTACCGCAAATGGTAAGAATCTTTGCGGCCTAGTGAAGCACTGATTGCGTCAACTACGCTGACGCAATCAGTGCTTCACTAGCAAAAGGATGTGTAAGTTTAAAATGGCTGCATTGACAAATACAGCCATTGACAAAAATAAAGATTTGTAATACGTTGAGACATCTATATTTAGGAGGATTTATGAGCGCCGTTATAAGGCTCAAAAAATTTGGAACAAAAAAACGTCCTTTTTATCGCATTGTCGT
>JAISZZ010000097.1 GCA_031284385.1 Treponema sp. | reverse complement strand
GTTTCATCCTTTGCGCTGCACGCTGTAAGAACTGCCAGCGTCAAACAGAACCCGATTGTCGTTTTCTTGATCATAATTTCCTCACTCTTTATAATGCAGCCTCGCCGCCTAAAAACTTGTAAGATAACAGATACCTATCAATAGGAGCGCACGCAGGATATTACTGTCAATTTTCAGATTCTGCGTCCGTATTTGACTTCCGTACCACCAAAACAGCCCCATTTGAGTATCAATACGCAATGCGTATTCCGTAAAGTCCTCTTTAAGACTCTGCGTTCCGAAAAAAAGAAACGCTAATTCATCTAAAATATCGCCGAATTCCGTCAAAGCGGATTCATAATCGCCGTCCTCTATCATTGAAATAAGAACTGGCAGCCGGCGTTGTAGATGCTCTTTTTTATTCTCGTCGGATTTTTCCACCCATGTCTTTGAGATTAACAACGTAAGATTATTTTTGAAATGAGCTAAAAAATGACGAAATTCACCATTTGCGCCATCCGCGCCGCAGGAATTTGTGAATCGTTTGAACTCTATCCCTATACCAAGTATGTCCGCAAAATCTTCCACTGCCGTGAGCGTCGGACGCTCATTCGCCGGCGGCGACCCTTCACGCGGAAACAGCGCTTCCGCTACGATACGGTAATTTATATCCACGCAAGATATTGAGCTTATATGACTTGCAAGCATAATTTAAGTTTATATAGAAATTACGATGAAAGGTCAATAGACTCGTTGCAGCATATAGCCGCCCTTTCATCCGTCCCCCCTGCGCTCCATACCCGCGTAAGCGGTTATTCCGCTACCCCCCAATCCGCCGCCGCTCCGGAATGGGTCCGCGAATTATGCGAATTAACGCGAATAATCAGGGATTAGACAATGCGGCATCTTGATTTTTAACGCCTTTAACATACATAATGTTAAAGGCGTGTAGCTATTAGGAGTGGCTTATGATTTTTAATCCTGAATACGAAGCTATGGAAACGGAGGCGCGGCGAAAGTTGCAGTTTGCGCGTCTTAAAAACCTCGTTGAAAAATTATACACGGATGTGGTTTTTTATCGTGAAAAAATGGATGCACTCGGAATCGCGCCTTGCGATATAAGGGCGCTTTCTGACATCGCAAAACTTCCGTTTACCACGAAAGATGATCTGCGCGACACATTCCCATACGGGTTGCTAGCGTGTCCGCCATCCCAAATTGAAGAGATTCATATGTCCAGCGGCACTACCGGCATTCCTGTTGTAGATGCTTATACCAAGAAGGACATAGATATTTGGGGTGAGTGTATGGCGCGAACTCTAGCCGGGGCGGGCGGCACGAAAAATGATACGGTACAGAACTGTTACGGTTACGGGCTTTTTACCGGCGGAATGGGTGCCCATTACGGAGCGAAGTATTTAGGCGCTAACGTGATTCCGATGTCCTCCGGTAACACGGCGCGGCAGCTTCAGGTGATGCAGTCATTCAATTCGACTATACTTACCTGTACCCCGTCTTATGCTCTGTATATGACGGAAGAAGCGGAGGAAGCCGGCATAGATTTGCGAAAGTTGCCGATAAATAAAGGGTGTTTCGGTGCTGAACCGTGGAGCGAAAATATGCGGCGTGAAATTGAGGCGCGTTTCGGAATGAAGGCTTACGACATTTACGGGCTCACTGAAATCATAGGGCCGGGTGTCGCGTTTGAATGTTCGGCGCAGAACGGCCTGCATATCAATGAGGATCTGTTCTATCCTGAAATAATAGACCCGGATACAGGCATTCCGCTGCTTGCCGGTGAAAAAGGGGAGTTAGTGTTCACAACGCTCACAAAGGAAGGTACGCCGTTACTCCGTTACCGTACAAGGGATGTTACATATTTTATCGACGAACCATGTTCCTGCGGCAGGAGTACGATTCGGATGCACAGGCTCTTTGGGCGCACCGATGATATGTTGATAGTACGCGGCGTTAACATATTTCCAAGCCAGATTGAACAGGCTTTGATTGAAGTTGAGGGGACTGAACCTCAATACTTGATTGTTTTGAGCCGCGGTGATAGTCATCTTGATGAAATTGAATTACAAGTTGAAGTAAAGAAGGATTTTTTCAGTGACGAAACTAAAAATCTGGAAAGTTTGCGAAATAAAATTTCCAATATTATGAAATCCAGATTACAAATCGGCGTAAAAGTCAAACTTGTCGAACCCAAAACGATTGAACGTTCCATCGGAAAGGCAAAACGAGTCATTGACAATAGGAAAATTTAGGGGGTTGTATGGGAATCAGACAAATTTCTATATTTTTAGAAAATAATGCGGGACGTCTTGCCGAGGTTACACGATGCCTGGCGGACGCTAGTATAAACTTGCGCGCTATCAGTATAGCGGATACCGCCGAATTCGGCATTTTACGCATAATAGTTGACAAGCAGGATGAAGCGGTTGAAACTTTGATAGAAGCTGGTTTTACTATTCGCGAGACCGATGTTCTTGTAACGGAAATTGATGATGAGCCCGGTTCTCTGGCAAAATTGATGGAACTTTTCCGTGAGAAAAACGTGAATATTGAATACCTGTACGCATCGCTTAAAGGGCAGGCTGGCAGGGCAGTGATGATTTTCAAGCTGAACTCTCTTGAGTCCGGTTTAAAAATAATACAAGAAAATGGCATCCCATTATTGGAGAAATTCTGATGAAAATACTAATGGCTGTTAGCGAGGCCGTACCATTTGTAAAGACGGGAGGGTTAGCGGATGCGGTTTCAGCGCTTTCGCTTGCTCTTGTAAAACTTGGAAACGAGGTAAAGATAGTCATGCCCCGTTATTGGCGTATTAACCGCGAGGAACTTACCCTGCTTAAAGGTGAAATGGGCGTTAAAATGGGGGGCGGCATTGAAGAGTGGTGCGCCGTTTATAAAACGTCTATGCCGGGATCATCAACTAAAAATCCGGTCGAAGTCTTTTTTATCGACCACGAAATTTTTTTTGGACGGGATGGCATATACAATAATATGTTCAACGAGGATTACATTGACAACCCGCGCAGATTTACTTTTTTTTCCCGCTCTGTTTTTCAGCTTTGCAACAAAATCGGCTGGTATCCAGATGTAATTCACGCACATGACTGGCCTACCGCAATAGTGCCTGTATACCTAAAATACGGTCTGCGCGAAGGAAATTTTGAAAAAACTATTTCCGTTTTGACAATCCACAACCTTGGTTACCAGGGCATATACCACAAGGATAACTTTAATTACACCGGATTGGGTTGGAATGTTTTCTACGAAGGCGGTTTTGATGATTGGGGTATGATGAATATGCTCAAAGCCGGCATCTATTCGGCAGACAGCCTAAACACGGTTTCTGAAACATACTGCGAAGAAACCAAAACCCAAGCGCATAGTTTCCGTCTCGACGGACCCCTGCGCTACCGTAACGTTGATTACCGCGGCATACTTAACGGCATTGATGATGATGTATGGAATCCGGCCAAAGACGAAATGTTGCCAAAACCATATTCACTGGAAGATATGAGCGGAAAGGCGGCGGCGAAAGAAGAACTGCAAAAGCGTTTTGGTCTGACGGTGGATCCAAATATCCCCGTTATCGGCATGATAACGCGGCTTTCAGAACAGAAGGGAATCGGCGAACTATTTGGACCTTGTTATGGTTCTATTTTCTCGATCTGCCGCGACATGAATCTACAGATTGTGCTTCTCGGCTCTGGAGAAACATGGTGCGAGCGTGAAATCGCGGGCTTGTCGGAACGATTGCCAAACTTCAAGGCAAACATAGGATACAGTGAGAAACTGAGCCATCTTATTGAGGCCGGCAGCGACTTTTTTTTGATGCCATCACGCTACGAGCCTTGCGGTCTCAATCAAATGTACTCTCTAGTTTATGGCACGTTACCCATAGTGCGGCGTACCGGAGGTCTTGTAGACACTGTTCAAAACTATGAACAAACAACGGGCAATGGAACAGGGTTCATGTTTGATGATTTAACGCCGCAAGCCGTATATGATACGGTAGGGTGGGCTGTTTGGGCATATTACAACAAGCCGAAAGACATCGAAAAAATGCGTAAACGAGGCATGAAACAAAATTTTTCATGGACATTGTCCGCCAAAAGGTATGTAGAAATGTATAAACACAGTCTAAGCAATCTTGGCAATTAGGGCCATAACCCAAATATGAAGCAGCCTGATATTTACCCTCCGGAAAAATCGCCCAAACTGATTGAATGGAACGGGCGATATTCCGTGGGTATTCCTAAAATCGACGAACAACATAAAGAATTGCTGCGGCTTACGAATGAGCTTTACGCTTCTTGCCTTAGCGATGATGATGGGCTAAAAGAGCGTTTCAAACAAACAATAAGCGCACTTGTCAATTATGTGTCGGAACATTTTGGCGCGGAGGAACGACTGTTGCAGCGCGTGAAATATCCTCAATATGCGGAGCATAAGCGGGAACACGAAAGTTTTGTAAAAAAAGTGCTGGAAGAAGTAGCCGCGTTCAACGAAGGGAAAAGTTTTGTGCCAAATAATTTTGTCCGATACCTTAAAGATTGGATACTCAGTCATATAGCCATGTCCGACAAACTCTACGCCGAATACATTTTTTCGTTAAAAAAACAGGGTAAACTTTAGTCTAAGGAAGCGCTTATTTATGCGAAACGCATAAATAAGCGCTGTAATACCGTGCGTAGTATTTTGTCAATTATTAAGTAGACAGAATATGCATTATTCGTAGTAATGCGGCCTCTTGCAAATATCTTTACAAGCGGTTATCGTTAAGGCTGTGGAAAATCTCAGGCGGGGTTCCACGTGTGCAAACGTGCATATGCCGGGGTTGCACAGCAGTAGCAAGTGTAGGTACGGCAAGTATCCATAGGCTACTTGCCGCGATTTTAACTTTGTGTTATGCTTAGCGAATTACACGGCGCTAACCCGTTTACCGGTGAGGAGGTCAGTTGGCTGAAAAAGATTTACGGATAAATGAACAGATACGAGTACGTGAAGTTCGTCTTATAACAGGCGATGGTGAACAACGAGTTTTGTCCACGCACGACGCGCTGATTCTGGCTAAGGAAGAAGGACTTGATCTGGTGGAAGTCGCCCCTCAGGCATCTCCTCCTGTTGTCAAAATCATGAATTATGGCAAGTATAAATTCGAGAACGAGAAAAAAATTCGTGATTCAAAAAAACGGCAAAAACTTCTAAAACTAAAAGAAATCCGTATGCAGCCCAAAATTGACGAGCATGATATAGATTTTAAATCGAAGCATATCAAGGAATTTCTAGCCGAGGGTAACAAGGTAAAAGTTACTATTAGATTTCGTGGCAGGGAATTGGCACATACCGAGTTGGGGCTGGAAGTTTTAAATGATGTTTTGGCGAGGATTGAGGGAGAGTATGTTACGGACAAACCGCCCGCGATGGAAGGACGATTTATGTCAATGATACTAAGCCCAAAACCCAAGAAATGAACTGCCCCGCCGCTCGCGGCGGAGGTAATCTTGTAAGCGTTGAATAAAGCCGGTTGTACCGGCAGCTATGACAATTCTAACTAGCTGGTTTGAATTGCCGTAAAAACATTAACAGGGAGTTATTAAATGCCTAAGATGAAAACACGAAAAAGCGCGGCGAAACGCTTTTCTTTCACGGGAACCGGTAAGGTTAAATACAAAAAACAGAATTTACGCCATATCCTTACAAAAAAATCTACTAAAAGAAAGCGTAATCTTCGCCATACCGGTATTCTGGCCAGTGAAAATGTGCCTGTAATCAGAAAAAAATTATTGCCTAACGGCTAAAAGAAAATATTAGCGCGTTGTGTTAATATCAAATTTTACATTTTACGGCGGTTCACCGCCTTAATTAGGAGATATGAAATGTCAAGAGCAGTTGATGGTTCAAAACGTAAAGAACATAGAAAAAAGATTCTAAAACAGGCGAAGGGTTACTGGGGCAGGCGGCACTCTAACTACAAAACCGCAAAAGACGCGGTAGCCAAGGCGCTTTCCTATGCTTACCGTGACAGGCGGGACAGAAAATCCGATTTTCGCCGGATTTGGATTATCCGTATAAATGCCGCTGTGCGTCCTCTGGGTTTAAGTTATTCACGTTTTGTTGATGGGCTTAATAAGGCAGGCATAACTATTAACCGGAAGGCGCTCTCAAATCTTGCCATTGAAGATGCGGCGGCTTTTAAGTTGATAGTCGAACGCGCAAAAGCCGCACTGGGAGCTTAAATCATGGTAACTATGGAGCAAGTCCGACAGCTTGAATCAAGAGTCGCAAAAGCTATCGATTATGTAAACAAAGTTACTGATGAAAATACATTGTTAAAAACTAAGCTGGATAATTATCAAAAGCGAATAGATGAACTTGAAGTATTGATCCAGCGTTTTAGAGAAGATCAGGGGCGTATAGAAGAAGGTATAATTTCGGCTCTTGAACGTCTTAACCAGTTTGAAGATGATGTGCATAAGACCATAACGCCTGCGTCCGGTACCGCTGAAAACGAAACTATAGTTAAAACAGATTCTGAAAATTTTCAAAAATCCAATGCGATACTAAGCGTTGCCGGTTTGCCTGCTGACAATAGTCTTGATCCGATGAGCAGGCCGGAAGCGCCGGATTCTCCAGAAGCGGATACCGACGACGCTACATCGGAATTGGATATATTTTAAGATGCCAAAAACCGACCTTCGCGTCGATTTGCTTGGAACTTCATTTTCAATTACTGTTGACGAAGACGCTTTTTATTTGAAAATCCTTCTCGATAAATATCGCCGCGTGATTGAGAATACGCAAAAAACAACCGGTATAGATGATCCGCTAAAGACAGCTATCATAGCGGGCTTTCTGCTCTGTGACGAAGTTGAAAAATTACGCGCTCATGAAAATACCGGACTTGGCGTATTCGATTCTATGCAAGCAGAAGAACTTACGTTAAATTTAATTGACCGAATTGATAAAGCCTTACCAAGAGAATGAAATCAATGATGCCGCAATGAATAGGAGTATATAAAATGAAATTATCATGGATAGCGATTTTGCTTTCAATCACGCTATTTTCATGCGTAACAGGGAATATTGTTATACCTACAGATTTAACTACCGGAGAGCTGGTACAAAAAGCTCAGGAAGCATCGGATAAAAACAGGTATGACACGGCTGCTATGTACTATAACGCGGTATTAGAACGCTTTCCCAATGACAGGGAAGCGGTATGCGGCGCTCAGTACGAAATCGCCTTTATTCACTACAAGCAAAAAAAATACGCTGAGGCTGAAGATGAATTACTGTCGCTTTTGAGCCTCTATAATGCGCCAGACGGCGATTTGCTACCGCGAAAATACTTTATTCTTTCAAGCACTGTGTTAGAAAATATAAAAAACGCTAGTGCTAAGAAATAACCCCTGTACCGGGGTACTGGTAGACAAGGCGGCGCTTACACGATACCTCGCTGCAACAGAGCGGGGAGGTTCATTGCGGCAACAGTATCGTATCTATTTTAATATTTCTGTCCAGAGCCGCGCGGTATACCGTTTCTTTACCGATTTTTCCACGAGGGCGCGGGTGTGGCGGCGCATCGCCAATTAAAATTATTTGACGTTCAGCCGCCATCCATTGGAATTTTGTTACGGCTTCATATAACGCTTCGTGTATGGCTTCAGGAATATCGCGTCCTCCATTTGCGCGTATGCCGTTCACATTTTTTTGAAAGATTTCCATATCGTTTGTAAACGGTACTACCTTTGTAACATAATCATCAAAATAATCTCTGTAAAGAACTATTCCTACCCTGAAACTGCGGAATCGATTCTCCATATTGTCTAAAATGATCCCTAATTCTTTTTTTAAAGCCTCTATATCGTTTTTCATGCTTGCCGTAGTATCAATACAGAAAACAAGGTCAAATGTTATCCCCTGCCCTTTCAAAAGAATGGATTCTATCGTTGTTACAATATCCGCCGGACCTATAGACCGGTAGGCCTGCCCGCCTGTGGAAGCAGCGATTTCCTGATATGCATCCGAAGCATCTTTCATAAAATTATCTTCGGGAAGCCCTACAAGCTCTTCTTGAGTTATCCGCAGTAAAAACGGGTTATCCGTAAAACTACCCAGATAATTTCCATACGGTAATTCAAAAGCCCTGATATTCAGATAAGTTCCATCACCTACATATACTTCCCCATGCCTGCTCCACTCATATCCAAAATTCAAAAGGTACGGTATATAGATATGAAAAACTTCCGTACCGAGTTCCGGGATATATTCAGGCGTGGAATCGATAAGCGACCAAATATTATCTTCTTTGGGAATGACAGAACCGTCTAATAACCGGAATTCATCGCCGTTTATTGGATTCCATTGCGAGGCGCGGTATGCATAATTATCTTCTTGAAAACTTGGATCTTTGGTTGTTTCTGTAAGCAAAACTGAAGCAATATCAGTTTTTTTTCGTATGTAAAGATGAAAACCACCGTCTGCCCCCTGCGATATCCATAAATCACTGTCTTGTACAGTCAGGTCTTGGGCATTTATGTTAAATACTGTTATGTAAAACGCGAACGCCGCAAAAAGGAGACTAAACTTCATATATACAAATATCGGAATATTTTAAAAATTTGTTTACTGTTTTGCTTACAGCTTTACGCGGGTGCAGTTTTATGAATAATAAGTATTCTTATGTATGATTTTTCATAATTATATAGAGAGAGTTAAAATTTTCTCAAACTCCCCTACTCTATTTAGGTTTTTTTGCCGATATACAGAACAGGATACTTTTATTTTATGAGAACAACTGCCTTGAATCGCTTATTTTTACTTTTTTTCCTTTGCGTCGCGGTAAATTCGTCCCACGCCGCAATGGTTTCAATAATAATTATTGAAACCGGACCTACGAAAAACACTTTCAGCGGCGTTACCGATCTTTGGGAAAGCGGCATTATGGATGTTCTTTTTGAAGCGGGACATATAGTCAGTAATTCGCCCGCCATATATATTTCAAAGATAGGCAATGAAGATCCTCCGGCAGAAGTAGCTCAAGCATTTAAAGATGCCGGCAGCGGCGGCGTAGACTATTTTATCATAGCGCAGTTATACTATTCGAAAACTGAAGAGCCGGTATCGCCAAAACCAGAGCAAATAGCGTTAAAACTGTATAAACTTCGTCCGCTTAACGTATTGTACAGTACAGAATACACGAATGATTCAAATACGCCGGTAATAGAGGAATTTTCAAACGCAAAAAAAGCGGCGCGGATACTTATTCCATACATTAGGGAATACCGATGAAAATACAACGCTTACCAAGTTTCTTTCTGATTTTAATTAATTTTTTTGTTTCGCTTTCTTTGCTGACAGGCGCTTCGTCATTTTGGGAAGGTTCTTCCTCCACAGATTTGTATGGGACTTTGCCGGAACGAGGTTTTTATGTGGCTACTAGTTTTTTCCCGCGTAATACAGTGGTAAATATCACCAATCTTGAAACCGGAAAAACGATTCAAGCCATTGTCTCTGATAATTCATCCTCGCCAGGCAGTACCGTAATATTATCACGCGACGCGGCTGAAGCGCTTGGTATGGGATCTCGTTCTTCAATAAGAATACGCATGAATCCCCCATCGGACTCGGTCGCATTTTCACGGTTTGCGGACGGGCGGAGTTTTTCAGGCGATCCCGATTATGACCCGAAGGCATTTATAAGGGCCAATACCCTGCCTGTTGAAACGCAGGCTCAAAGCGCTCCTCCCCAAAGAGCTTCCGAGCCGTACCCATACGAACCGTATTCAGGATCACCACCACCAATCAGGATCATCCCTGATCCTATGCCGGTACAAGAGCCGAAAACCACGCCTCCCGCAAAAGTGGAGTTATCTCAAGCGGAAGTTCCTAGCGCAGTTTACCCGCTGTTATCGCCGCCTGAACCTATAACGTTCTTCATGCCGTCCCCTGTACCTACGGCGGTCATAGTCAACGATGATAGCGTACCTGCTGCTGAAGCTGAGCCCGGAAATACGGTTACACCCTCCGCTTTTGAAATTCCAGAAGTATCTGACGCGCCTTATGCTATGCCGTACAATGATAGGGATGGTATACTTCCGGCACCTGAAACTCCACGTTATGTGACAGTTCCCAAATTAGAACCGGAAAATCCTTTTCCAGATGTATCTTCGCCGTACACGAATCCTATTGATTACAGCAATTCTGGACGTATAGCTTTGGATGAAGCTCACATAGAAAAAATCTATGAAATAGCAGGGATAACGAAGCCGTCAACGCCTCTCGATAGTAAAGATACCGCAAAGGAAAGTGTCATTGATTACACACAGCCTGATGTTGTTTCTCCCGGAACGTTACCGCAAGAAAAAGACATTGCAAAACTTACTGAGGTTACCGGAAGTATTCCCGAATCAAAAAATACACGCGGCGAGGAAATCACCAACACTAGTGATACATCTGTCGAGGTTCTGTATCCCACTGGATTTCCGGCGGAAACCGCTATAGGCAGATTGGATGACGCGGTTTTCAATGAAAATGACGTTACCACCCCACAGCCGGACATTCCAGGCGTTACCGGGGAAATAGTTTTCACGCCGGAGGACGGTGCGCCTGTCGAGGTTCTGTATCCCAACGGTTCCTTTGATGACTCGGAAATTGTAGATTTGTATGATGCTATTTTCAGAGAAAGTAGTAGTCCGGTCATCGCCGAAACAGGTGAAGAATTCATTTTTGATACAGATAGAGATTTATTATCTGATATTTTAGCAGAAGCATCCCTAGCCTATGCCGAGCCGGGTATGACCGGTACCATAGATCTTATCGATGGGCGCTGGATTATCAAAGACAATGTAACAGGCGAGGAACATATCATCGGCGATATTCTCGAAAACGAGGCAACTACGGCTGAAGTTTTGTATCCAAGCGAGTACCCTGACGAGGTTGGGGCAGGCAGCGACCTTTATGATGCCATATTTAGGGAAGCATGGCCGGAAGCGACACTAGCCTATGCCGAGCCGGGTATGACCGGTACCATCGATCTTATCGATGGGCGCTGGATTATCAAAGACAACGTAACAGGCGAGGAACATATCATCGGCGATATTCTCGAAAACGGGGCAATTACGGCTGAAGTTTTGTATCCAAGCGAGTACCCGGACGAGACTGAAGCGGGTGGCGACCTTTATGATGCCATATTTAGAGAAGCGGGTCCGGAAACCCCCCTAGCTTACGCCGAGCCAGGTATGCGGGGTACCATCGATCTTATCGATGGACGCTGGATTATCAAAGACAATGTAACAGGTGAGGAACGTGTCATCGGCGATATTCTCGAAAACGGGGTAACTATGGCAGAGGCTTTGTACCCAAGCGAGTACCCGGACGAGATTGGGGCAGGCGACCTTTATGATGCCATATTTAGGGAAGCGGGACCGGAAACCCCCCTAGCATACGCAGAGCCGGGTATGCAGGGAGTCGTAGACCTCGTTGATGGACGCTGGACGCTTAAAAATGATGACGGTTACGAATACATTTTCGGCGTGCCTATGGCAGAAGCCTCCTATCCTAGCGGTTATCCTGATGAGGCGGGAACGGGCAACCTCTATGACGCTCTCTTTAGGGAGGCGGGACCGGAAACCCCTCTAGCATACGCAGAGCCGGGTATGCGGGGAGTCGTAGACCTCGTTGATGGACGCTGGACGCTTAAAAATGATGACGGTTACGAATACATTTTCGGCGTGCCTATGGCAGAAGCCTCCTATCCTAGCGGCTATCCTGATGAGGCGGGAACGG
>JAISZZ010000056.1 GCA_031284385.1 Treponema sp. | reverse complement strand
TCGAGACGGTCTTACCGCCGCTCCGTGAACGGGCGGACAGGCAGGGCGGACGTATTATCGCGCTGTTCGGCTCGGCGGGCGAGCGCGATACGCAAAAACGCGCGCTTCAGGGGCGCATCGCGGCGCGTTATTCCGACATGATTTTTTTATGCGACGAGGACCCTAGGGGTGAGGAGCCCGCCGCGATTCTGGAAGAAATCGCGGCGGGTGTTTTTTCCCTGCCGGCGGGGGAATGTTTCCTCCGCGATGGTTTTAAGCGTGATGTAAACCTGTTCTTGATACCGGACAGGCCCGCCGCGATACGCGCCGCGTTCTCGGCGGCAAGGCCGGACGACCTTGTCCTGCTGCTCGGCAAGGGGCACGAGAATTCGATCATCTATTCAAGCCACACGATGAAATACGATGAGATCGCCGAGGCCGAAAGGGCGCTTGATGAAGCGGGCTTGTCCGGTTAGCCCCCCCCCCCCCCCATCCCATTTATCAATTATACGTCTTCCGCCGCTCTGCTATGCCTCGGCATAGAACGGTCTGTAGTTTGTTATTTTTTATCAATTATGCGTCTTCCGCCGCTCTGCTATGCCTCGGCATAGAACGGTCTGTAGTTTGTTATTTTTTATCAATTATGCGTCTTCCGCCGCTCTGCTATGCCGGCTATGTTTTTGAAGTTCAGGGTGCTGCCGTCATCCAGTGCGATTCTGCCGGAAAAAAAACCGAAAAATTGGCGTGTGCGTAGTGAGTGAAATAAAAAATTATTTTGATACGAATAGCTTTGCATAGGAATAAAAGTCATTTCAAGCCGGTTATCATTGCTTGTAAAATTCCATGATTCAAACCAGTCCAGCGGTGATATTTTGAATGTAATATTATCCAACTTATGCAGCATACCGTTTACAAAAAAAGCGTTTTCTGTACCGGAGGCGGAATCGGCGGAACTGTATCCGATACTAAAGCCCACCTGTCGTCCTTGATGTATACCGCAGGCGGCGGCCCAGTAACGAATATCTTTTTTGGGACGCGCTATACGCGACCATTCATAAATTCCCCATGAGCGCCCCTTATTAAAAAGAAGCGGCGTATTTTCAAACTGCATCACGCCTTCAACTGTATAACATGGCGAACATCGTATTAGCTGAAAACGTTCTATTTGCCGCCGCCAAGGAGTGTGTATAGAAATAGACTGCGCGTCATCCTGTGTCATTAAAACCACTTCACCACGCAGCCGGTTGTTACGGCTAAGCTGGGGAGCGTCCACTTTAATTATTCTGCCGCCGTTTTCAATACAAATAAATTCAACCAGATTATTTCTAATTGTACGTTTTATAACGGATGATTCGCTTTGGTTCGGCAGTTCCAGCGAACCCATCGGAAACGATAATTTTTCAAATTTACTGGAAATAATTTTATCTAACAGCGAGACGGCGCAGATAGAAAAATGCCCGTACACGCCGGAATCGCACAGCTCAAATACAAATAGATATGTGGGTGAAAAAATAATATAACGCTCGGACTCAGAAATCAGACGGCGTGGTGTCCACAATAAATTCGGATCGTAATGAAAAAACGGCCCGCGCGCCCAGCCAAAATTACAAAGCCGGCCAATATCATCAAAAATCGAAACCGGCGCCGTAACCTCTATCTGTGCCATTATAAATTGCTCTTTTAATGGACTTGTTCGACAAACCAAACGGCTGCCGCGGATTTTTGCCCGTACAAGTCATTTCAGTGAAAACTGCATGGAAACTGATTTCCAGACAATTCTATATGCTGACATTCAGTGTTCCTGTTTCGCATTAGTTTTTTCCATGAATTTTTTGTTGTCAATTATAAAACGTTCATGCGATCCTTCGCCAATCAAGTCTTTGTCATCCCAAGCGCGAACCTCATATAAAAGTTTTCTGTTGTCAACTGCCGTCAACACTGCTTCCGCCCGTATTTTGGCCCCGATAGGACTCGAGGCGATATGTTTAACATTCAAGTTTGTCCCCACTGTGGAATACCCGTCAGGCAGAAAGGGTGCCGCCGCCAATACAGACGCTTTCTCCATAAGAGCGATCATGGCGGGTGTCGCGTAAACATCAAGCCCACCGCTGCCCCAGATACTGGCCGTATTGGTTTTACTTACGAGTTCCCGCGCTTCCGCCTTAATACCCGGTTTTAATTCGGCGTTAATCTCAATTTTTGTTCCCATGATATAAATATATCTGTTTATAAAAATTTTTACTAGACTGCACATTGCCCTAAGGAGCAAGCTCATTTCATTACACAGATACCACATTAAATTAACGCCAACTTACTTCGTGTAATTCGCGGACCCGTTTTTGGGGTAAGCGGATTTTGGGGTGCGTGAGGGGTGAAGTCCCCTGATTGGGGGGTAGACCGCAACGAAGTGCGGGCGTAGGGGGGACGGACGAAAGGGCGGCGCATCAGCATTGCCCTAAGGAGCAAGCTCATTTCATTACGCAAATACCACATTAAATTAACGCCAACTTACTTCGCGTAATTCGTGTAATTCGCGGACCCGTTTTTGGGGTAAGCGGATTTTGGGGTGCGTGAGGGGTGGAGTCCCCTGATTGGGGGGTAGACCGCAACGAAGTGCGGGCGTAGGGGGGACGGACGAAATGGCGGCTATGTGCCGCAGCGAGTATGGAAATCGTCCCCCCATCATCATTTGGGCTAGATTTTTAGTTATTAGACATCCGCTTTTTCAACTAGGTTTTATTTTTAGGCATCACGGTCTGCTGGGATCTCAAGACTTTAGTTTTGACAGACAGTCGTATATCGCGGCGGCGGCAAGCACCTGACGGCCATATTCACGGGTTTCAGTGTAATCCACGCTTTCGAGGAAAAGAGCGTCATTAAGAGCGGGGCGAGCGCCGCGCCAACGGCGAATCCGGTTCACGCCGCCGTTGTATGAAAGCAGGGCAAGCAAAGTTCCGTTCATGCGTTGCTTTAACTGTTGAAAGTACAGCGTTCCCAGATGCACGTTTACAATGGGGTCGGAAAGGTCGAGACTGCCGTCCATAAAATAATCGGGGCCGCCATTGCGGGCAAGCTGCCGCGCCATCTCACGGGCGGTTTCCGGCATAAGCTGGGCTAACCCCACCGCGCCGGCGTGTGAAACTATGTCCGGTATAAAAAGACTTTCCGTGCGGATAAGGCCGTAAAGCAGCGCCTCATCCATTCCTGTTTTGCGGGAATACTCTTTTACGATTTCGCTGAAAGCGAGCGGGTAGCAGATACGCAGGTCATCAAGACTCGGCTCGTAATCAGGCCGCCCCATATAAATACGGGCGAGCCGTATGGATTCCCCCCACCGCTCCGCACCGGCAAGAGCCTTTGCCAGCGCTCTTAATTCCGGTATGGAGAGAATTTCGGCATTTTCGATGATGTACGGATAGGCAAGCCGTGAAGCGCCAAAAAGAAAAAAACCATCCAGAAATTTTTTTGTAAGCTCGTTTCCGCCGGCATTTACCGCCGGCAATTTAGCCGTATTATTTTTTTTATTTTCAGGTATGTTGATGCGCGGTTTTTTGCCAAGCTTTTCGGCGGCTGCGGCGATGTAGTAAAAAGTAGCCGTATCGCTTCCGGTGATGACATCACTGTCGTACGCGAGTTTGTAAAAATCATCCGGTTCCGGCTTTATGGGTGTATCAGATATTTCCATGAATGGCAGTTCCAGCGCCGATTTGCTTTTTTCAAGTGTTAAAAAGTTCAATTCAACAAGATTTCCCAAAATAAATGCATATTTTGCGTACAATTCAGGAGTTCCAAATCTGCGTATATACGGGAAAAGTTCCGCAATATCGTCCCAATTTTGATTCAAACATAATTCATGGGTAAATTTTTCAAAAATATCTGAAAAATATGATGGATTCGACATGAATGGAGAGTATTTTTTGATTAATTCTGTCGTTTTTTCTTTTTTACCGGCATTTTTTTCCATAGATAGGCTTATTATGTACCAAATACAGGCATCAGACTGCTCGTTATTTGGGGCAAGAGCCAGTGCGCTGACAAAAAGAGCCTCCGATTCGTCATATTCCGCGAGAGCCCGTTTCATCCTTGCGGCATAGTACATCAACAAGTAACGCCGTTCATCTCTGTCCACTGGAGAAAGTGTCCAAAGCCTGTTTCCTTCGCGTAACTCTTTTTCCCACATCAAAAAAAGATCTATTCCGGCTCGCGGCGGCGCTCCCCTGCGCGGTATTGAGGAATACTGAAACGCTTTTCCCAGATCGCCTAACAATTCTTTATCTGAAAGAAACACTTCCTCATTGCCGTTAAGGGCAAGCTGGAATTGGCGCATCGCTTCATTGTAATCTCTGCGGGCTATGGCTATTTGTCCGGCGGCGATGTTTCCCGAACTGCCGCTGCCGGACGAAACAGACTCGCCGAAAACAGCGTATTCAGGATTTGATGCGGTGAGCTTTTTCATGGCGGCATCATGCGCCGCGGGGCTCTTCAACGCCTCTTGAAAGAGCAGCGCGGTTCTTTCGTTGCCGGCATCCTGTTCTGCGACCAGAAGCGCAGCATAGAACGGCAGCGCCGCATCTATCCTTGAAAGTTCCGTCATCCGAGACGGCTGCGCTTCTATTATAAATTTAATGTCGCCTTCTTTCAGCCGTGAAAGGAGTTCCTTCTTGGACATATCCAGCGCAGTTTCCGCAGCGCAGGCGGTCAGCGTAACCAAGAAAAATAGAATGAAAAATTGAAATATGCGTATCCGCGTCTTCATTGATAAAATTGAGGTCGTCCTTTGATATAAAATTTTGGGGATCTAAGAGAACCCGCCGGTTAGCAAAGTATATCCGCAAAATCAATGCTTTACAACAAAGCACAGGACAGTCTGCGGTAATTTTACATTTACCTGTCCGGTCCGCCGACAGGGAATAGAATCATGAGGGGGGCGCTATTTCCAAACTGCCTGCGGCTATGAGCCGCTCGCTTTTCGCGCCCCCCAGTCTCCATTCCGCGCCGCCCGCAAGCGGGCGTATGCGGTATTCCGCCACCCCCCAATACGATCCACTGATTATGGGGGTATTTGAGCATAAAAACCATACTCACGGGGACAGTCCCAGTTTCACTCGAGCCGGCTTTACAATCTCAGTGGACAGCCTATTGACAAAGGATGCCGCGTTTAATACGATAGTATAACTATGATTGCGAATGAATTTTTTATCTGCTCACGAGGCGGCTGTATTCAAACATCTATAAATGTTGAATATATACAAATTTACCCCCCCCCCCCCCAGTCCAATTTGTAATAAATAATTCTCTTTTTATTTTTTTTGTCATAAGGACATTTCAAAGATTATTCTATAAATCCACCGGTAAAAAAGGAAGCGCGGCGGCGAAATTCGCACGTTTCCGGTCTTTTTACCGTTATCCATATACTCGTTATTTTTTGCGCTGTTTTTCGGAATGTGTGCGGAATTTACGGGAATGGGGAGCCTTTCATGATTATGCAAACTTTCCCGTAAAATGCACAGGACGTGGCGGAATTGGCATCGCCCGTTTATTCTGCAATATCTGGTTTAATACCCCGCCGAATCTTAGATTCGCGCTTACCGCAGCTCAAGCAAGGCAGTGCCTACAGAAATTTGGTATTAAATTAAGAACCCGTTCACCGGTTCGCGGGGGAGGGTATTATAAATTTCCTTACCCGATCGAGCCTCCGTTCAAACTTATGCAGCGCTTGAGGCTCATTCCGTAATAAGTGCGGCTTTAATACGAATAAAGGAGGTGTATATGGGCTAGAAAACTGACAGACGGATATGCAGTACGCGCATTCAGAGCGTATAAATTAAGAAATTACGAAGAAATTCGTATAAAGCGTAGTTATGTGCAATGCGCCCTAAAATTTGTTGGAAATTCTTTTAAAATATGTTGACGAAAAATAATATAGGACATATTGCATAATAAACATTTTGACGGCGGGAAAGACCGCAAAGGGTTTCAAATGAATAAGGACAAATTTTTGATTTTTGGAATGC
>JAISZZ010000042.1 GCA_031284385.1 Treponema sp. | reverse complement strand
GGAGTTTGCGGTAAGCAACGCTACGCGTTGCGGCGCAAACTCCATAAGCAAGCGCCATGCGCTTGCGACAAACAGCCTAATGCTGGAGTTTGCGGTAAGCAGCGCTACGCGCTGCGGCGCAAACTCCATAAGCAAGCGCTTCGCGCTTGCGACAAACTCCATAAGCAAGCGCTTGCGCTGGCGGCACCCCCCCCCCCCCGGGCCGGGCCCGCCTGACTCGCAAGCGCAAGCGCTTGCTTATGGAGGTTGTCGCAAGCGCATAGCGCTTGCTTATGGAGTTTGTCGCAAGCGTATGGCGCTTGCTTATGGAGTTTGCGCCGCAACGCGCAGCGCTGCTTACCGCAAACTCCAGCCTTAGGCTGTTTACCGCAAGCTCCGGCATTGTGTTGCTTACCGCAAATTCCGGTCGTGTTGAAGCTGCGGGCGGATTTAGTCCACTTGAAAATAGTCTGCCGGTATATACCGCGGCGTATACCGTTCCCCTGTTAGTCATAGGGGAAGTATAGCATAAACTGGAAAGATGAGTCAAGTGCCGGCTGAACGTCCGCAAATTATTAGCGTCAATTCGCGTAATTCGTGTAATTCGCGGACCCGTTTCTTGGGTAGGTGGATTTTTGGGGGGTGGCGGAAGACGGCGCGTAAGCGGCGGCTGGAGACAGGGGGGACGAAGGGGCGGCTATGTGCAACGATGAGTACGGAAATCGTCCCCCCTCATTGAATTATTCGTGTAATTCGCGGACCCGTTTTTACCCGGTTTGGAAGAAATGAGCCGCCGTGCGGAGGCTCATTCGGTTGGAAACGGTTCGCCGTCCGAAACTTTTTTTACAAGTTCATGAAAATAGCCTGACCCTTCGTATTTATTTCTTTGACGCAAGAGATGGCGGGAGGCGGTTTCTTCCGTGTACTCACTCAACGGATACACGCGGAACTCCGTGAACCCCGCTTCATAATGCGTTATGAGCGGCAGTAATTCGGCTGTCTCAACTGTAACCCTATATGGCGGCGATGCCTCTTTTTTTATGCGGACACGCATCATGCCGCCGAGCAGCCGCGGCGGCTCGTTTTGAGCGGACAAAAAATTACCCAACGAAAAGAAACATATCATCGGATAGTTTTCGTAAGCCCTCCCAGTATTAAACGCCGTGTCCGCGTTGCGCGGTATCGCGCGCAGCGGCTGTAATACGTGCGGATGGTGACCTATGACTAAGTCTACGTTACGCGCCGCGAGAAACCGGGCAAGCTCTTCCTGCCGGCTGCTCGGAGTATGCTCATACTCGCTGCCCCAATGCATGGAGACAACCAGAAAATCGCATAGCGGGCGCAGCGCGTCAATATCTTTTGCCATAATTTCCGTGTCGATAAGCGATACCAAAAACGGCTTGTCTTTTGGAAGCGGAATACCGTTAGTGCCATACGTGTATGAAAGAAATCCGACTTTAATATTATTTTTTTCGATAATATTTTTTGTGACATCACGGCGATATTCTTCTGATCGGTTCAGCCCCAACATCAGTATATTTTTTTGATTATCCCAAAAATTTATCACTTCAAAAATTGCCTTTTCACCCTTATCCATCGCGTGATTTGTCGCGTGATTGACGACATCGAATCCAAGATTTACTATTGTTTTACCGATGTCTTTCGGCCCGTTGAATGTGGGGTATCCTGAATATCCGAAATCTTTTCCGGCAATCAGTGTTTCCTGATTTATAAACGCTATATCAGCATTTTTTATCAGCGGTGCAATATGCGTATAATATTTATCAAAATTAAATGTATCGTCAATTTCTGTTTTTGCGTTATTTATCAATTCAATATGAATAAGATTATCTCCTACCGCAACCATCGTAATATAATTATATTCCTGCTGTGCGGGCGGCTCTGCCTGCGGTACTATTTTTTTACTGCTCGCGCAGGAAATGTTTAACAGAACTATAAAAAATATTATTGTAAATTTTACAAAACGCAATTTTACTCCTATGTGGAATCGAATAGAGTTGCTCAAAAACTGAAAATTTTGAACAACTCTAATCTATAAACCATGCGGCGCATCCCACTCAGCATCGATTTTACGCTGTTCAAATTCCTCGATATGCGGAATAGAACGGCAGTCTTTATTATGAATAATCATTCCCCGTCCGCGTGATACATATCCTATAATTTCGTCAGGCGGGCGGGGATTGCAGCATTTAGCGAACCGAAACAGCATATTTTTTTCATGTTGTACAAGCACACGCGACGGCGCGGCGCAATCAGCGCATTTAGCAGGCAGGGCAGGCGGCGTTTCCCTGATGTGCTCGTGATGTTCGCATTCCGCCGATGTCTTTTTTGCGGGTGACTGCTTTTCGTGCGGCGGAGCGGGGGCGTTCAAGGCGAGCCATGCGCGAATTTTGCTGCGGGCTTTTGATGTTTTTACGATACGTTCCCAATTGCCGTGCGGGTGAGCGTTCTGCGCCGTGATAATTTCAACAATCTGCGTATTTTGCAGCGGTCTGCTCAGCGGAATTATTGCGCCGTCAGCTTTTGCGGCATGACAATGATTACCAATGTCAGTATGTATGCTGTATGCGAAATCCACAGGCGTAGCGCCCCGCGGGAGCTCTATAACTTTTCCATGAGGAGTAAATACAAAAATAGAATCTTTTAATATTTCTTTTTTTATTTCTTCAAGTGCAGTGACATCAAAACTTTTTGCTATATGCCTCAAACTGTTGACAAGCGATATATCTTTTTTATCCACATATTTCGTGCTCATCCTCTTTTTGTAAAGCCAGTGCGAAGCATATCCATACTCCGCTGTCTTGTGCATTTTGAATGTTCTTATCTGTATTTCAAGCATATTACCGCTCGCCACCTGTCCCGAGCTGCGCCCTGCCTCGTCAAAAGCCAGCACTGTTGTATGCAAACTCTGATAACCATTTGATTTCGGCATTGCGATATAATCTTTGAATCGTCCGTCAATCGGTTTCCATAATGTATGAATCATGCCGAGCAGTGTGTAACAATTTTCTATGCTGCCGCAAAGAAGCCGTAGTCCAAAAAGATCGTACAGATCGCCGGCCTCTTTGCCGCGCTTTCTCATCTTTTGATAAATTGAATAAAAATGTTTGGCACGGCTTTTAATTTCAATTTTTATTCCACGCTTTTTCGATTCTTCATATACGCACGATTTTACAAATTTAAGAAAATGTTCGCGCTCACTGTGTTTAAGCGCAACAATATCGCTTATTTGTTGAAAAGCGTCATGATTAAGACAGCTAAGGCAAAGATCTTCAAGCTCGTCTTTCAGCCAAGATATACCGATACGGTTTGCGAGCGGGGCGTATATATCAAGACATTCCTGCGCGGTACTCCTGCGCTCGTCTTCAGGGAAATCTTTTATTGTCCGCATAGTTTGTAATTTCTCGGCAAGGCATATAAATATTACGCGGATGTCTTCGATCATGGCAAAAAGCATCTTTCTAATTTTTTCAGCTTCGGCTATTGATTTATCTTTTGCAGAAAGACTTAATACTTTTCCAGCGCTTTCGATTAAAGACGCGGCGCTTTCTCCAAAATCTTTGATTATTTTTTGTTTATCATCATCATTTTTACCGGAGTCAAAAAGAAGCGCGGCTATAACACAGTCCTCATCCAGTCCCATTCCGGTAACTATCGCCGCTATATCTCTGTATCGTGGATCATCGTTCCACAAAAGCGCCCTTTCAACGCGGGCGCTTTTGGAAAACTTTTTTATCAATTCGTTGTCAGACGCTTGCATGCCTCTTCCACATCGGCGCGGTGACCAAAGGCTGAAAAACGGATAAATGTTTCTCCCGCTGGCCCAAAGCCTGAGCCGGGTGTCGTTACTACATGATATTTTTCAAGAAGTTCCGCGAACACATCCCAGCTATCCCGTCCGGGAAAACGCGCCCAGATATAAGGTGAATTGTCGCCGCCTATACAGCTTATGTTTAATGATTTTAACACGTTCCGTATAAGACGGGCATTCCCAAGGTAAAAATCCGTCAGTTCACGAATTTCTTTTTTCCCCTCATCATCAAGAGCCGCGAGGCCGCCATACTGAGCGATGTTGGATGCACCATTAAATATTGTCGCCGTAAGCCGCGACCAGTCGGCATTCACGCTTTCGCCGCCTGAAAAGCGCAGCTCTTTGGGAACCACGCTCCAACCAAGCCGCACCCCTGTAAATCCCGCCGATTTTGAGAATGAATTAACTTCAATCGCGCACTTTTTAGCGCCGTCAATTTCAAAAATTGTCTTTGGCAGCGAAGTGTCCCTTATGTATTCCGAGTAAGCCGCATCGTACACAATGATAGAGCCTGTCCTCAACGCGGCGGCCACTAACGCGCTGAGCTGTGGTTTCGAGGCGACAGCGCCGGTCGGATTGTTAGGTGAACAAAAGTATATAATACTGTCATTTTCCAATTTTGAGAGATCGGGAAAATAGTTATTTTCCGGCGTACAAGGCAAATACCTCACACGGCTATAACCATTTTCCGCCGGGCCGCAGTCTCCGCACCCCGCCGCCCCCGTTACAACAGAACCATCAATGTACACCGGATACGATGGATCCTGCACGGCGACATTCGCGTCTCTGCCAAACAATGTTTGAAGCCGTCCTATGTCGCATTTGGAGCCATCGCTTATAAAAATCTCATCGATTCCAAACTCGCCGTTGTAATGCGAGCGAGAAATAGCCTCGCGAAGTTCGGCAAGCCCTTCGTCAGCATAACCGGAATAAGTCCGGGCGTTTCCCAGCCGCCGTGCCCCTTCGACCAAAGCGGCGCATATATGCGGTAGTACAGGTTCTGTCGTGTTGCCTACCCCCATGCTGATTATCTTGGCATCAGGATGCGACGCGGCAAATTCCCTCCTCCGTCTGGCAATTTCTGGAAACAGATAACCGGCCTTTAACCGGCTCATATTAGAATTTCGCTTAACCATAATCAAAGAATAAATCGACCTTCCCCCTCCGTCAAGCGGCCTACCGCTCTCATATACCTATTAAAAAAGGTAAAAGTTACCAGTGGGCGCATAGCCGGCGCGCCGTCCCTGTCTTCAGTAGTAATTTTTGTCTTAATACGCTTTCAAACCGAATCTTTGAAGGTGAAAGATTTCAGCATTCCCCTAACGGTGGGATACGCTGAGCGGCAATTCCAGTCCGGCATTTTGTAGAAAGTCTTCACACAATAAGTAACCGGGAGCGGGAGAATCGGCAATTATCCGGCCATTTTGTAAAAATATAACCCTTGTCGCAAGGTCGAGAGCCATATCGAGATCATGGGTAGCGATAATTTTTGTGCGTTTCATAGTTTTTAACAGCGCAATTAAATTTTTTCGCGCTCGCGGGTCGAGTGATGCCGTAGGTTCATCAAGTAAAAGTATTTCAGGTTCCATTATCAAAATTGAAGCAAGCGCGGCGCGTTGTTTTTCGCCGCCTGAAAGTTTGTATGGCGGCCTCTCCGCAAGCGCGGCTGCATCCACCGATTCAAGCGCTTTTATCGCAAGCGTTTTTGCCGTTTCGCAGTCCACACCCTTTTTCATCACGCCAAACGCGACATCTTCCCAGACAGTAGGCATGAATAGCTGATCTTCAGGTTCTTGAAAAACAATGCCGCTTAAGCGGTTTTTGCCTGCGCCGTTTATCGTAATCGCACCGGACGATGGTTTTAGACAACGCGCCATAATTTGCAGCAACGATGATTTACCCGACCCGTTAGCTCCAGCGACACACACACATTCACCTTCCGATACCGAAAAGTTTATATCTTTTAGAGATGTGAGTTTTTTGTCGTAAACAAGTGTAATATTTTGTAAAACTAATTGTTCCATAACTTATGGCGGCGGCTGATTCGCCTTTAAGCCGCAGCTCCTGTCCCAAAATAAATTGTCAGAGCTGAAACAATCACGGATAAAGCCAGCACCGCCGTGTCCATAAGCCTCCATTTGAATATCAGCGTTACCGGAAATACGCCGTCAAAGCCTCGTGAAACCATCGCCGTTGATACCTTTTGTGCACGGTAAACGGCGCGGACTATCGTGGACGCGAATACCGCCGCGAATGAGCGCCATAGATTGACTACGCCGCTTTCTGGACTCCGCAGTTTCATCGATATTAACGTAACGGACAGTCGCTCGCCCAGCAAAAATATATACCGGTAGCTAAGGATGAATAGCGACACTAGTTTTTCTGGTATCCGTAATTTTGTCATTGATGATGCTATCGCGCCGATACCCATCGGAATTATAAATATCATGTATATGAGCGCGGCGGCGTTAATTCGCAGCGTGTATATTATCGCGCTGTTGATGCTGAAACCGAACGGCACCGTGAGCCAAAACGCGGCTGTCATCATGTTTACCGGAATCAGACGTAGAAACGTTACTCGCAATTCCCGTAGTAACACAAACAGGCAGAGGAGAATAAGGCCGGCCAGCACCGTCAGGCTTGTACTGTAAACCGCCGCGACTATAAAGAACGCCGCCGAGATGAAACGGCAGCGTCCGTCTACCGGAAGCAGCGGGTCATTTTTGTATTCCAGCCGGTCAAGATACATACTGAGGAACGGTTTTTGAAAGAAAAGCTACCACAAACGCGGATATGACACCCTCCACAGCGGCGAGCGGCAGATTGGCGGCAAACAACAACGCCGCGGTGGCGCCAAGTTCCATGTCTGAAAAAAAGAGCGCGGCGCATACAAGAACAGTTCCCGCGATTACGGCGGCGAATCCCGCCGCAATCGCGGGCAAGAATCGTAACGTATGTAATCGTGATAGGAGGCGGTACAAGCCGCCCCCCGATAAGGCCGCCACCCCCATCACGGTCGTATTTACGCCCAGCGACAAGAGTCCGCCGAACTGAAACAGTATTCCCTGCAACAGCAGCGCGATAAACAATGCCGGCACGGCGCTCCAGCCGAGCAGGATGCCGGCAAGCCCAAGCAGGGTCAAGTGTATGCTGGAAGGCCCCAGCGGAACATGGACTAGCGAGGCGAGAAAAAGAGCCGCCGATACGAGCGCTGTTTCAGGCAGTTTCTCCGTCTGAGTCTTTTTAAGCCCCGCCGCGAGCCCTCCCACCGCGAGCGCCCAGCCTGCCGCGATGACGGGCGGCGAGAGTATCCCTTCGCTTATATGCATCACCCGCCTCCTGTGGCTCTGCCGCTTTTACGCCGGTTTCCAAGCAGGTACCATCCGCCGAAAATGTTGAGCAATAGGCTTAACCCCAACGCTATGTTGAAGGCAAGCGGAATGTGGCCTGCGGTTCTTCCACCGCCCCGTTCCGGTTCAATCTGGTCCCCGCCCTGTTCAAAAACGGCGTTGACGACGATACTGCCTTTGTGTCCCATGCCGTCCTCCATGTCCACTCGCCAATCCCCTTCTTCGTCGGGAATAAAACAGAAATTTCCGTTTCTATCCGTTATTGAAACGAGGGATTCCACGTTCTTTTCCACTGTGGACGGCGGGAATAGTTTGATTTTTGCAAACGAAATAGGCTCGCCGGTACTGTATTTAAAATAAACTACGCGGACAAGCCGGTATTCCCTGCTTATGTCGTAAACTTCAACACCGTGTCCAAAAATATACGCCGGAAGAACCAGTCCAAACGCCAGAGTGAACAGTAAAACATGATTTTCCCTCGCTTTCGCCGTCAAAAGGCGCATCATTTTACGGCGAATACCACGATTGCTGCAATGTTGTCTTCGTCCGTGTCAGGTTTGGTGGAGGGACGGGTGTCGCTTGCCCGCACAATCCAGATTCCTTTACTGTCAAGCTTGAAGGTAACTTCGCCTTTCGCGTCTGTTTTTTCCTTATGGGCGTATGTATCGGGCGTTTTGTAATTGTAATAGTCCCAAGTCGCGGCTACTTCTGTGTTGACAAGTGGCTGTTTTTTATAAAGCACTTGAAATTTTGCCTTCGCGCCCTTTTTCAATTTCGCCGGATTGGTAAGCGGTATTATTTCAAGGTCGTGTCCCAGCGGCGTAGAAAAACTAGCGTCGCTTGCGCTGGGATTCAGGTACAGTTTTGAGTATTTTGCTAAATACCGCGCCGTAGCTATGGTTTTGCCCGGCATGGCCGCGCTCACTTCTGCCCTCGTGCCATCCGCGTAACCGCCATCCGTAAACCGGCAGTAATAGCCGCCTTTCCGGTTGCCCACGATTACGACCGGCGTGTCGTCGGTCAGCCTGTAAGTCGTTTCGTACCATAGTCTGTCAACGTTTTTTTCAAGCGGCAGCGCACCGCCTGACTGCCTGCCATTTTTGTAAACAAGCGCTTCGTTCACTTCAACCGGCTCAAGCTCCTCGCCGACGGTAAAGTAATGGGTTGACAGCGCGTTGATTTTAACGGTATCGCCCGCTTTGTAATCTTTTACTTCATCAGGAATTACATAGAATTCATGAGCCGGCAGCGTCTCCACAAACAGTACGCTTAACAGTACGCTTAACAGTACGCTTACAATAACTCCAATAAAATGAGTCTTTTTCATACTATTCTCCTTAAAAGAGGATTTTTTTGGTTTTCTACGAAAACCTTTGTAAGGAGTTCATCTCCGGTTCAGGCATCCTTTTAGGACGGGCAGGAACAGTTTCATACTGCTTTTTTCAGTAAACCATACATATTTCCGTTCGTCAAGCGGAATGTCGCTATTGTTGCTAAGGCTGAAGGGACAGGACAAATGACACAATTAAGGCAGAAATGAACTGTAGATGAAAAAGGCTCTCATGCCAATAGCCTGAGAGGAAACAATTTTATAGGGGGTAAGCCGTTAAGGATTTTTCTGGGATAACGATTCATCCGCGTCTGCGCTTTAGCGATTTCCCATCAGAGACATTGGCAAAGTCAGTTCCCTTTAGAAAAAACCGGCGTATAATACCGTTACTGTTTTCGTTTGCGCCTCTTTCCCCTGATATATACGGATGGGCGAAAAATAATAGATATCGTTTTCCCATAGACAGGCAGGAGCGTTCCAATGTTTCATA
>JAISZZ010000174.1 GCA_031284385.1 Treponema sp. | reverse complement strand
GTCTGCGCTCTCTGATTGGCCTGCGCGAGCATTGCGGTACCGCTCTGGCTAAGAATCTGATTCTTCGTATATTCAACCATTTCATTCGCCATATTGGTGTCACGGATACGGGACTCGGAAGCTTGCAAGTTTTCAGCGCCAATATCAATGCCGCGTATAGCGTGTTCCAGACGATTTTGGTAAGCGCCTAAATCCGCTCTCTGCTTGCTGACAATTTTTAACGCCTCGTCCAAAGTTCCAATAGCACGGTTAGAACTGTCGGGAGTTTCCAATGACATAATTGTTTCATCACCAATATCGCGCAGTCCAAGACTCTTTGTGGTTATCGTACCGATATATACGCGCTCGCGCTGGTCAATATTCGCGCCAATGTGAAACCACATAGAAGCCGTTACAGCATTCTCGCCTGTTTCACGCGCAAAACGTCCGGTCAGCATATTCATTCCGTTAAACTGGGCATGGCTCGCTATGCGGTCAACTTCGTCAATCAACGAAGAAACTTCCACCTGAATTTGCATTCTGTCTTCCGATGTATAAATTCCGTTGGCGGATTGGACTGCGAGTTCGCGTAAACGCTGAATTATATCCTGACTCTCTTGTAAATAACCTTCCGTTGTTTGAATAAAAGAAATACCGTTTTGAGCATTAGAAGATGCCTGATTCAAACCGCGTATCTGACTTCGCAATTTTTCAGACACCGCGAGACCGGAAGCGTCGTCTCCAGCGCGGTTTATGCGTAAACCGCTGGATAATTTTTCAGTATTTTTATCCAAATACCCTTGTGTAACTTTAAGCGATCTGTTTGAAAACATGGCGCTAAGATTGTGATTGATAATCATAATTCATCACTCCTATTTACGGGCAGCGGTCAGCCGCCAATATTTTGTAAACACTATTTGACCTGCCGAACTTCATTTACTATATGATTTTCCGCCGAATAACAAATAAATGTTTAATCTTACTTGAATATCGGTTTTACAGAAATTCACTTTAGCATTTTCGCAAATTGGCATCATGCGCCAAAACGCGTTTTCACGGAACAATCAGCCGAACTGCCGGTCATGTTACAATTACATGGGGAATGCGCTTATCATCACGCCGTGCCGCTTGTAGTTTATCCGTTAATCATGTTAATTTTTATACCGATATATCGCTAAGGAGGCGCTGATTTATGTGAATGGCATAAATAGGCGCTGCTTTAACGCTGTATTTGTGCAATGATGAGCAAATATATAGGGCGGTACTGATGCGCCGGCATAACTGGCGCTGCCTCAAGTTAATCAGTGTTGTTCTAGGATGTATTTTTAGGAGTGTCGCATGGAAGATCAAGCTGAGCAGTTACGAGCGCTGGTAAAATCCAAAGAAAACAGCATGGATAATCCACATCCGGCTAAAGCCAATAAAACACGGATAATAACGGTAGCGAGCGGTAAAGGCGGAGTAGGAAAAACCAACTTATCTGTTAATATGGCGCTGGCGTATGCGCGAATCGGCAAAAAAGTTATTGTTATGGACGCGGATTTAGGACTTGCCAATGTCAACGTTATATTAAAAATGGTTCCTAAATGGAATCTGTACCATGTGATTCGCAAGCAAAAAACCATGCGCGATATATTGACGGAAACTGAATATGGCATAAGCATAGTCGCAGGCGCGTCCGGTTTCTCAAAAATTGCCAATCTAACCGATGATGAACGCACCAACTTTATTGATGAACTGAACACTCTATCCAACGCCGACATCATCATCATAGACACCAGCGCCGGCGTATCAAGCAATGTGGTGGACTTCATCGCCGCTGCGGACGATGCCATTATAATCACCACTCCCGAACCCACGGCAATTACGGACGCTTACGGGATTGCCAAAATAACCACGACCGAGATTGAAAATCTTGAAATGGGGCTTAAACTTGTGGTAAACAGAGTACACAATGTCGCGGAAGCAAAAAAAGTAGCGGACCGCATGATATCCATAACAGGCCAGTTCTTAAATGTGAACCTTGAATACCTTGGTTTTGTATACGAAGACACGGCAGTTTCGCAGGCGGTACTCAAACAGCGTCCGTTTATGGTAGAATTTCCTAGGAGCAAAGCCGCGCAGTGCGTTCAACATATAGTAGGACGCTTGGAAAAAACTGAAATCCGCGATGGAGGCGGTTTTAGCAACATGGTTAAGCGTATTTTACGGAGCTAACCATGCGGCGTTTTAGGGCATAGCGGCCTTGACTGTGGTACCTCCGGGCGGATAACAAATAATTTTGAGGATTGACGTTTGTTTAACCCGATGTTTGCCGGTATAGTTGCCGGCGGGGCATTTTTAGTTTCTTTTACATTTGGCATTTTCGGAAGAACGCCGGTTTATATGGCGCTGACTCGCGCCTTGATTTTCAGCGGCGTGTTTTTCGGTATCGTAGCCGGAATTTATTTTATTTTTAACAAATTTCTACAACCCATGGAGCTGCCCCCTGACAAAACAAACTATGATGACGGGCAGCTTGGCCAGAATATCGATTTCTCCCTCGGCGATGAAGACGGCTTAACGGATGCGGATGCCGCCCCGCCGGACACGGCATCGCTGGAAGAGTTACAGTCTGTCGATATGGAGGAGGGCAGTGAGGGTATTCCAGTGGTTGACAGTTCCGCTGGGGTACTAGAACAAATCAGCAACAACGTATACAGTAAGAGCGGGAGTTCATCGTTGCCGCAGGCGGCGGCGGATTCCGCTGTTGATGGCTATAATATGGATATGGGCGCTTTTGTCCCGGGCATTCCCGGTATTGATGGCAACGGTGCACAGAAAATGTCTGATTATGCGGATTCACCGGATTTAATGGGAGCCGGAGGAGTGGTAGAAATGTCGGTAGAACGTAACAGCGAAAAAGATCCGAGATTAACGGGTGACGCAAAAAAGATGGCGGGGGCTATTCAAACTTTACTTAAAAAGGATGACGGATAGATATGGGGAAATCCCTTCTGGATGAAAAATCAGAAGAAGAACTTTGGCAGGAGTACCGCAAAAATAGAGATCCAAAGATTCGCGACACTTTTATAAGGCAGTATGCGCCGCTTGTGAAATACGTTGCCGGTAAAGTGTATGACGGTATGCCGTCTACGGTAGAATTTGACGATCTTGTTAGTTACGGTACATTTGGTCTTCTTGACGCGATAGAAAAATTCGACTTGGCGCAGAATGTCAAGTTTAAAACATACGCCGTAGTCAGGATCCGAGGTGCCATATTCGATGAGTTACGCTCAACGGACTGGGTGCCGCGCTCGGTACGGCAAAAAATACGCGAAGTTGAAGATGCGATAAGTTCGCTGGAAGCCCAACATGGCCGTCCGGTAAGCGATCAGGAAGTAGCCGCTTACCTCAAGATGGACGAGAGTGAATTCATAAAAACCATAGTAAAAATATCTGGAACATCCGTCTTGTCATTAAACGATGTTTGGTTTTCCGGTGATGAAAACGATAAAATGTCGATTCAAGACAGCATCGAGGGGCCGGAAGTTCTTAAACCGGATGTTGAAGTTGAGCGCAAAGAAATCCGCAAAATAGTATACGATGTTATCAACCAGCTTCCCGAAAAAGAAAAAAAAATTATCATCCTTTACCATTACGAAGATTTGACGTTAAAAGAGATCGGTCAAGTTCTGGAAATTACCGAGTCGCGGGTTTCACAACTGCATACTAAAGCCATGCTGAGGATTCGCGCTAAATTAACAAATGTCCGTAAGGGCATAATGTAGAGGCGGTATTTTGGTCGATTTTGCCGGTTTACAGGCGGCTGTAAAAGAACGCTTAGAATTTGACAGCTCAGTTCAATGTATTGAAACTGAAGGGCAGAATCTGGAGGCCGCAATTTCTGAAGCCGCGAATCAGTTGGGTGTTTCGCTGCGTTATATTGAGTATGAAGTTCTGGAAAAGCAGACTTCTTTTTTTGGTATCGGAAAAAATATATGCAAGATACGTGCGTACAAACGTAACCGCACCAATGTTGAAGATGAACTCAACGATACTGAAATTATCGAAGATGTTGAGGACTTTGGCGCCAACGATGATATTGATGGTGAAATTTTTCTGCAATGCAGGCGTACCGGCGTATATTTGAAAGTTACGCAGCCCATAGGAAACGGCGAAAAAGCAAGCAAACCGGACGTACTATATATATTAAACAAACGAAATATCAATAATTTTGACAACTCGATACTAAATAATTTATTGAAAAATCCTGGCATGGAATACATCCGCATAGCGGATTTTCAACATATGCCGTTTAATGATACGGTAGTAAATGTTGAAATAGCCGATCAGGAAACAAAAGCGTTTATGAGAGTAACCGCCCCAAAAACCGGAGGAGCCGATCTTACATATTCGGAATATATAAAAATATTAAATACTAACGGAATCGTATACGGCATTGACGAAGATTTTTTAAAAAAATTCGCCGACAAACCTATCTATAAAGATAAAGTCTGCGTAGCGGCAGCAAAGCCGCCTGTTGACGGAATGAATTCATACCTTGAATATTTTTTTGAGACTGAACCGGGCCGCGTAAAACTTTCTGAAAATACAGACGGTAAAGTTAATTTCAAAGAATTAAATATTATTCAAAATGTTTTGAAAGATGAAAAACTCGCGAGGGTTCACCCCGCCGAAAAAGGCGAACTTGGTTTCACAGTAACCGGAAAATCACTGCCGCCGCGTGAAGGCAAGGATTTGACCGTAACACTCGGTAAAAATGTCCGCTTCGCGGAAGACGGCACTACAATTCTTGCCGATATTAACGGGCAAGTCGTTATGGCAAACGGAAAAATAAATGTCGAATCCGTCTACACGATTGACGGTTCGGTCAATTTGAAAACAGGAAACATTCTTTTCCTTGGGAATGTCGTTGTTACCGGCAATGTCGAGGAGGGCTTTTCCGTTAAAGCATCCGGTAACATTGAAGTCTGCGGGCTGGTTGACAAGGCATCACTGACGGCGGAAGGCGATATTATAGTACGGCAGGGTATTACAGGTAAAAAAGGCGAGATCATCAGCGCCGGACGCTCAATCTGGGCAAAATTTATCGAAAACGCGGAAGTAAGGAGCGGTTCGTCAGTTATAGTATCTGATGGAATCCTTAATTCAAACATTGACGCGGCGGATCGCATACTTTGCCATGGAAAACGCGCATCCATAATCGGCGGACGGCTGCGGGCGGCTGAAGAGATAAGTGCAAAATCACTGGGAAGTCCTTCCGGCAATACTGAAACAATATGCGAAGTCGGTATGGATCCAAGGAAAAAAGCGCAGCTTGAGATTTTTATCGTAAAACGGGATGAACTGATGGTGGAATTTGACACCATAAACATAAACCTAAAAACCTTGACCAGCATAAAACAGCAGCGCGGCACTCTGCCGGAAGACAAAGAACAATATCTTGCTGAACTGGTGGAAAAGCGAAAACTGGCCATTGATGAATTAACAAATCTTAACAAAGAAATCGACGATCTAAATACATTCCTGCAAAACCTGCCGTCAGCCGGGCGTGTATCGGCATCAGCTAAAGTCTATAACGGAGTCGTTATTAAAATTCGTGAAGTCAAATATACTGTAAACAGCGACTTTAAGGCATCAACATTTGTTTTGGAAAACGGTTTAGTGCGAGCTGTAAGCTATATTGAAACAAACACGGATATACAGCAAAAGGCGGCAAAATAATGGCGATGCAGCCAATTGACCTGCAAATACTTTTTTCACAGCTAGATGTGGTAGCAAAAGAGGCCGCCGCGCATAAAGACGGGCTTACGCTGCGGAACGCTATAAATGCTTCAACATTCGAAAAAAAATTTGAAGAAAAATCACAATCCGTAAACGAAACGCGGGACACGGATGACGAATTGGAATCGCTCAGCTCGGATAAAAATCAGAATTCAAAAAAAAGAAACAACAATAAAAAAAACGAGCGGAAAGACAGCGGCGAACAAGGCGGCAGGCAATTTTTTAAAGATCCGTCATTAGGCAACTATATAGATTTAACCGGATGATAGCTTATATTTTTTCATCAATTGCGCTGCTTATCAGCGTTATATCATTTTTTATAATATTTTTTTATGTAAAAAAACGCACGGATACGGACAGAATACCTGCGGAAACGCGGCTGGAAGTAGCCAAAATTATAAATGAAATAGACAGAATCACCGACCGTGACTCAGAATTAATTGAAGAGCGTGTGAGCAAATTGAAATCTTTTCTGGAAGACATGGACCGCCGGATTGCCCTGCATGAAGGTCAAATAAAAAATTATAAGACCGCCGAAGAAATTACAAAAAAATTGAATGATGAAAAAAAAGACGCGAGTGTCGAAGCGTACCGCGAACTTGGAAAAAACGCTTTCGCACACAAAAATTATTCGTCGGGAATGCCGCCGCCACTCAGGATAAGCATAGTCGAAAACAATTCCACAGGAGACGGCGGCCAAGCACCGGAAGAACAATCGCACGTACGCAAAGCGGCGGAATTGGCGGCTGCCGGAGTCCCTGTCAGTGAAATCGCAAAACGTCTGAACGCTACGATTAACGAAATCGAGATAGCTCTTTTTTTGTCGTCAAGACGGACAGACAACAAACCTCTCTAACAAGATTTTTCGGATTCGCCAGCCGCCAGCGCGGCCTGCCTTAACAAGGCTTTTCACCTTCGTCCTTGATAATAAGATGGAGATCCTCAAGCTGCCTGTCATCCACCTCGCCCGGGCTGCCGTCCATCGGACATTGGGCAAATGAATTTTTGGGAAACGCGATGACTTCTTTTATTGAAGTGCAGCCGGCCATCAGCATAACAAGCCTATCCAGACCGGGAGCTATGCCTCCGTGCGGAGGCGCTCCGTAACTAAACGCTTCCGTCAAAAAGCCGAACTTTTGAGCCGCCTCGGCCTCGTTTAAACCGGCAATTTTGAATACGCGCTTTTGTAATTCAGGATCGTGAATACGAATCGAGCCGGATGCAAGCTCGTAACCGTTCAATACAAGGTCGTACAGATCTCCCTTTACCGCACCGGGATCAGTTTCCATGCTTGTGTGGTATTGCTCTTGTGGGTAGGAAAACAAATGGTGCGCCGCCTCCCAGCGTTTTTCTTCCTCGTTGAATTCGAATAACGGAAAATCGACTATCCAGACAAAGCGGAATTTGGCCGGATCGCAAAGTCCTAAATCCGCGCCCAGCTTTGAGCGTACTGCGCCAAGGCTAATATTGGCGGCACGGCGCGAACTGTCCGCCACAATCAGTATAAGATCGCCCAAATTTGCCCCTAGCGCCGCCGTGATGGCAGTCACGCTCGCCGCGAAAAATTTTGAAACGCCGCCTTCTAAAACCGGCTCAGTTTTTGTACCGGCAATCTTCATCCAAGCAAGACCTTTCGCCTTGTAAATTTTTGCCCGCGACTCAAGTTCTTCAATCTGTTTCCGTGAATACGCCGCTCCACCCGGCACGACAATAGCCTTAACCGCACCTCCGCCGGTAAGCGCGGTTTTGAACGCATCAAAACCGCTTTCCGCCACAAATGGACTAAAATCCAGCAGTTTCATGTCAAAACGAAGATCGGGCTTGTCCGTACCGTAAGTTTCCATCGCTTCATCATAACTTATGCGTGGAAATTCCGCCGGAAGCTCCACATCAAGGCACTTTTTGAAGATATGGGCGAACAAACCTTCCGTCATATTCAACACGTCATCCCGCGAAACAAACGACATTTCTATATCTATCTGCGTAAATTCAGGCTGACGGTCGCCGCGAGAGTCCTCATCACGATAACAACGCGCAATCTGAAAGTATTTGTCAAAGCCCGCCACCATTAAAAGCTGTTTGTAAATCTGAGGCGACTGCGGCAGCGCATAGAATTTTCCGGCATATAAGCGTGATGGCACAAGGTAATCACGCGCTCCTTCCGGCGTAGACCGGATAAATGTGGGCGTTTCAATCTCGTAAAAACCTTTGTCGCGCATCCATTCGCGCACGGCAAAGGCAGTCTCGCTCCTCAGGCATATACGATTCTTCATCGACTCGGAACGCATATCTAGGTAACGGTATTTAAGCCGCAACTCGTCTTTCGCGCCGGTTTCATCCTCGATTTGGAATGGTAACGCCGCACATTTGCTTAGAATAACTATACTTTCAGCTAGAAGCTCTACATCGCCGGTGGCCATTTCCGGATTTTTCATGGAATCAGGCCGTCTACGAACCTTGCCGCTGACAGATATACAATACTCATTGTGGAGTTCCGCGGTTACAGAGGTGAGTTTCGCGCTCGCGTTCTCGTCAACAACAACCTGTGTAATACCGTAACGGTCGCGCAGGTTGATAAATGATATTCCGCCATGGTCACGCTTTCTGTGTACCCAACCGTTTAGCGTACAATCTGTGCCGGAATCCGCCGCTCGCAGTTCGCTGCAAGTCTTTGTGCGTTTATATTTATCCATAAAATCACAGAGCGGGCAGACTCATTCAACCTTTTCTTTATTTACCAGGTCATCGAGCGTGTGGAACACAATCTGTTTAACGTCATAAGAACGCCTCGCATAGACCTGTTTATCAGTTATAAAATTCAACTTTATTTCATAACGCCAGTTTTCGTAAAATATCTGCATCGTAATGATTTCGCCGCTATCATAAATTTGACGCACAATTTTTACCTTTGTTGAAATACGACTTTCGTCATGTATTTTTCTGCTGTAGTAGATATGAGCCCACCCATATTTTGAAAAATCACTCTCCAGTATTTGAAGCGCGTCCTCTATAGTGTAATCACTTTCCTGCGACCAAACAGTCGTAGCTAAAAGTACAACAAGTATTGTTCCCAAAAACGCAAATTTTCTCATGTAATGCTCCTAATATAAAAAGCTCAAATTTTATTATCAATGCAACAGCAAAAAAAATCAACTACAAACAACAATATGGCGCAGGTCTCGTACAATATCATATCTCCTTACTTTAATTAGGAATTATAAATTTATGCCCAATCGCGGCAAAACCGCCCGCAGCTAGGGCAACGCTGATTAACTTGAAGCCGCGCCAACAAAATTGGCGTTCGCATGAATCAGCGTTGACCTAAAGGCATAATTTTACGGCAAACTGCACAATTTTTTCAAAATTGTTACCGTCAAGGCACGCATCCGTGTCATCGGGACTGTTCAAAAGCCGCCATGTCTTGGGCATATACGCCGTACCGCGCCGTCGCTGCTGCTCACTGCTGATAAGCGCATCTATGTACAACTCGTTTCCGCGTACAATACCGAAAAAATCCGCCGCCTCTTTCGCGGGCAGCACCGTTATCGCTTGCGCCGCCAAACCCGCGCGCAAAAAACCGGCATCATCGGAAAACGGTGTCGGCAGCAACAAAAACCTGCTGATAAGGCTTTTTTTCGCCGCATCCATAGCACGTAACTGCAAGAGTCTGAGGCGGTTTTTCAACGGCGCTATTGCTCCACTATGCTCGTTTTTCAAAAGATAACCGGCAGTTTTAGATATAATCAGCGTATCGCCGCGCCCGCAGGAATCAAAAATGAAAAAATCGCACGATTCGAGCCCGTTCTCTTTCAAACCCTTCGCAAGCATATAAGCGCCCTGTTCTTTCAAACTTTCACCGTGAGCCAATTCTTCCTTGTCGGTAAAAATTATCAGCCACTCGCCACAAGTCCGTCCGCGCAACCGCAGCGCGGCATCTATCAACATAAAAACCGCAGCGCCGTTGTCGTTAGCTCCGGGACTGCCGGGTGTTCTGTCATAGTGCGCGGAAAGCACGGTCATTGTTCTTTTAGCGCCGGTTTTGAACATCAACGAAGTGTATAACACCGGCATAACAAATATATGTCGCTTGCCCGCGATGTTCACTACGGAAACTGACAGTTTCAACTCATTGAGCAGAGACATGAGTACATTGAACCTATCATTTCGTATATCGATGAAATCTTTAAAACGGTGGTATGGAGGGATCGGCTTTGTTGAATTTATTGAACCCTCCTTTTGAACAGACATTCGCGCTACCGTTCGCGATAAATTATGCGCCCTCGGCTTAAATCATAGGGCGACAGTGCGATTTTTACATGATCGCCCGGCACTATTCTGATATAATGCTTACGCATTTTCCCTGAAAGATGGGCAAGTATCAAATGCCCATTCTGATTGTTAAGCTCAACTCTGAACATAGTATTTGGCAGGGCTTCTTTTACCACGCCTTCAACTTCAATAGCCTCTTCTTTAGCCATGAGTAAATCTATCCCTTTCAAAAAACTATGTCAATGGAGGGAATTGCAATCGCCAGCTCACGGTGCCCGCGATTTTCCGAGCCAATCCACTGCCGTCCCCGCAGAGTATTTTTACACTTCTCGCGGGCGGCGTTTGCGTCGTACTACAACCTGAACAGCAAGTCCTCGTAGACGGGGAATGGCCAAATTTCCTTTGAAACGATTTTTTCAAGGGTGTCTATCTTTGAACGAACAGCTTCCATCGAGGCGCGAATCTTTTCGTTGTACAATTTGGCTTGCGTAAACGGGTCTTCCGTGCTTTGAGCGGTGTCAAGCGTTGTTTCCAGTTTCGCTGTCTCTTCGTACAACTCCGAACAAAGTTCGGCGATACGCTTCGCGCGTTTTTCCTGCGGAGCGCTTACTGCGTGAATTGCCGCCATTGCCTCAGCGTTCCGCGCCAGTTCCGCGCCATATTTGCTGGCCGCCGGGAATATGCTGCGCCGCGCGATGTCTATCATTACGCCTGCTTCGATGTTCACCTGTTTGGAGTATTTTTCCAGATAGATATGATACCGGCTCTCCATCTCATCCTTTGAAAGCACTTTATGGTTTTCAAACAGACTGATAGTATCGCCGGCTATCAGCACTTGCAGCGCATCTGGCGTTGAGATGACGTTGGGCAGTCCGCGACGCTCGGCCTCGCGCACCCACTCGTCCGAATAGCCGTTGCCGTTGAACACCACGCGGCGGTGTTTGGAGTACGATTCTTTTATCAG
>JAISZZ010000172.1 GCA_031284385.1 Treponema sp. | reverse complement strand
GACGAATCCAACAACTTGGCGATGATTTTACGCTCGGCGGCGCTGCCGGTAGAACTTGAAGTAGCGAATCAGCAGACTATCGGCGCGTCTATGGGCGAGGACACGATATATCGCGGCCTATACGCGCTTTTGGGCGGTCTTGCTGCCGTCATGGTATTCATGCTGTTATTCTACAAAACGTCAGGCGTGAACGCGGTAATCGCTCAAATCTTCAACATATTCATAATGTTCAGCATACTCTCCGCACTCAACTTTACGCTCACGCTGCCTAGCATAGCGGGTTTCATTCTTACAATAGGTATGGCGGTTGATGCCAACGTCATCATATTTGAGCGCATAAAAGAAGAACTTTTATTAAAAAAGACGCGCAAAGCGGCGGTGGAAGCCGGTTTTAACAAGGCTTTTTGGGCTATTATGGACGCGAACATAACCACATTCATAGCGGCTATATTCCTGTCGCAGTTAGGTTCAGGCCCGATTCAGGGCTTTGCTGTGAGCCTTGCCATAGGCGTTTTCTCATCCGTATTCACCGCGCTGTTTGTTTCGCGGCTAATTTTTGACTTTAGCACGGATGTTTTGAAATCTCAAAAAGTTTCTATAAGCTGGAGGGTAAAATAATGAAGCAAATAATCAAATTTTCCAGATTTTTCCTGCCGGCAATGATATTTTCGCTGATTTTGATTGCGGCGGGCGTTTATATTTATATAGTTAAGGGCGGTTTTAACCTTGGCATAGACTTTAAAGCCGGACTCATTCAGGAAATTCAGCTTGCCCCCGCTGCTTTCAGCATAAGTTACGAAGGTCGCGGCAACGCCACCGTTTCATTTACCCGTACCGGCATGGAACTTGTTATTTCGGGGGCGGATACGGACGGGGCATCGTATAACTTCAATTTTTCCGAGTACAAAACCCTCGACAGTCTGTCGGAGGCGCTTACCGGAGCGCGTGACGGCATCAATATCGAAATTAAGGCATCCGGCGGCATAGATACTGCGTGGTTTATACAGAACGCGCACGGAAATCCGCAGATAAACACTCAGCCTTTTACGGTGCATTACCTTGACCCGCAAAGCCCCGCTGTTGAGCTTTCCGATGTGCGTAACAGTCTTTCGGCTTTTGGAAACGTGTCTGTGCAGGTGCTTGGTGTGCCTTCGGACCGCCATTTTCTCGTACGTTTGGATGAGGACGACTCGGTTGACGGCGGGCTTAACGGCACGGACGGCGGAATAAATTCTGACATGATATTAAAATCCCTTGAAGCCACGTTTGGCGACGGCAATATTGTTATAACCCGCTCGGATTTTGTAGGTTCGCGTTTTTCAAAACAGTTGGCGGACCAAGCCGGAATCTTGATGTTCCTCACCATGCTGTTGATATTGATATACGCATCGATACGGTTCAAACCTCAATTCGCCATAGGCGCAGTTCTTGCCATAGCGCACGACGCGCTGATAATGACGGCATTTATCGCATGGACGCGGTTGGAATTCAACACAACGACAATAGCCGCCATACTGACAATTTTGGGGTATTCGATAAACGATACTATAGTAGTGTTCGACCGCATACGTGAAACGCGCCGCTTGTACCCCGATGATACTTTTACAAACGTGCTTGACCGTGCGATCACGGAAACTCTGGGACGTACAATAATAACAACCGTTACGACAATGCTTGCCGTCATTTCGCTGTATGTGTTTACATCCGGTTCGATGAAAGATTTTGCGCTCGCGTTGTTGGTGGGAATGATTTCCGGCGTTTACTCCACTATATTTATCGCCTGCGGATTCTCTCGATTCTGGGAAAAGCGTATAAAGAAAGAAAAGCCGGAAGCCGCGGCGGCGGTGAAGGCAGCCGGAGTCTAGCTTCCATGAAAGTCGTTATACTGGCAGGCGGTTTGGGAACACGCCTGTCGGAAGAAACTGATTTACGCCCAAAACCCATGGTTGAAATAAGCGGCAGGCCGATTCTTTGGCATATAATGAAGATATACTCTCATTACGGCTTTAACGAATTTGTTGTGCTGACGGGCTATAAATCCCATATAATTAAAGATTTTTTTATAAACTATTACACCCGTTATTCGGATATTACGGTTGATATGTTGAATAACTCGTTGGAACTGCATAAAACACGAACAGAGCCGTGGAAAGTTACGATGCTTTATACCGGCCCTGATACGATGACGGGGGGCAGGATACTCCGCGCAAGAGAATATCTTGAGGATGAGCGTTTTCTTCTGACCTATGGAGACGGGGTAAGCGATGTTCCGATACCGGAAGTCATACGCTGCCATGAAAAGGCGGGTAAAATCGTAACGATGACGGCGATTCAACCCGCCGGACGTTTTGGAGGCTTGATGATAGACGAAAACGGTTCGGTAAATTCGTTTGTTGAAAAACCCAAAGGCGACGGAGCATGGATAAACGGCGGTTTTTTTGTAATGGAAAAAGGGATTTTTGAATATCTGAAAGGCGGGGACAACACGATTCTTGAACGTGAGCCGTTTGAAACTCTTGCCCGTAACGGACAGATTAACACTTACAAACACCACGGGTTTTGGAAAGCCATGGATACATTGCGCGACAAAAATGATCTGAAAGACCTATGGCTTTCAGGAAAAGCGCCGTGGGCAGTCTGGTTGTGAAATTATGGATGTTATTAAAAAAAAATACATGGTTGCGGTAGGGGATGTTGATACTGAACGTAACATCAAGCCATCCGTTCTGTTTGATTTTTTTCAGAGCCTTACTACCGAGCATGGCGAAGAGTTAGGCGTGGGTCTCGATGTCATGTTGAAAAACGGGCAGGGCTGGATACTGTCACGGTTTTCGCTTTTGGTAGAGCGGCGGCCTAGATTTGCCGAGACGCTGACAATAGAAAGTTGGCCGCAGGGCTTTGAGCGGCTGTTATATGCGCGCAACTACGATGTTTTGGACGAACAGGGAACGGTTATCGCCCGCGCCAGCAGTTCTTGGCTCATACTGGACATAGAGAAGCGCCGCCCGCTCAGGCCAACCGCGCTCGTTGTTTCCATGCCGGCAAACGAGGGGCGCAGTTTTCTGGAAGGCGGTGCGCGGCTTCTTGTGAAACGGGAAGGTCTGGTAAAAACATTGGAGCGGACGGCCGTCTATTCTGATATTGATTTTAACGGTCATGTAAATAATGCGCGTTACATTCAATGGGTACAGGACGCGCTGCCGGCAGGCTTTTTTAAAAACATTACAAAATTTCGTATCGATATAAACTATGTCGGTGAAGTTGTGTTAGGCGAGACGGTAGGCATATATGCGCCGCCTGACCAGCGCGACTCGATGACGCGGCACGCTTTGGAAGGACGCAGACAGTCCGATAACCAGACGGCGTTCCGCGCCGAGATAGAAATTGACGCATAACTTTCAAGGTTGTACCGTATTTTTAGATTCAGGCGTGGGCGGCCTTTCTTACTTGGGCGCTTATAAAAAACTGAACCGTGGCGTGAACTTATTGTATATAGCCGATAAAAAAAATTTCCCTTACGGAGAAAAAACAAAAACCGGACTCGTGAATATTCTGATGGAGTTGACGGCGCGTATCGAAAAACATTTTTCACCTGCGATAATTGCGCTCGCCTGTAACACGGCATCCGTGTCGGCGCTCGCCGAACTGCGGCAAACTTTCACCGGCATCGATTTTGTCGGCACTGTACCGGCGGTTAAGCCGGCGATGCTTGCCAGTAAAAAAAAACGTATAGCCGTGCTTGGAACGGAACGGACGCTTCAGGATGAATATATAACGCGCATCGCGGAAGATACCGGCGGCGATTATACCGTAACACGCATCGCGGCGGGCGAATTAGTTGATTTTGTTGAGCGCCGCCTAGATTATTCCGGCGTCGTTGAAAAAATCAGTCTGGTTAATAAATATATAAACATGGCTTGTGAAAAAGATGTTGACGCGCTTGTGCTTGGTTGTACGCATTTTTTATTTTTGCTGGATGAATTCAAAGAAGCGGCGCGGCCTGCCGGCATAAAAATTTTTGATTCGATTGCCGGAGTCTGCGGCAGAATCGAAAATTTAGAGTCAAAAAAAAATATACCCAAAGCTGCGCGCTGGCCGAGGGATTTACTGTTTGTTACCGGCGGCGAAAAAAATGACAATCAGTGGCTCGTACGCGCCGCCCGCTTTGACCTAGAACTTTTTACGCCGAGACATTGGGACGATGAATGATAGGACTCATCGTGTCAGGTTCATGTAACCTCTTTACGGTAAAATCTGAATCGACAGAGGAAAATATTTCAACGGCGAAAATTTATGAGTGCCGTATCAAAGGCAAAGTCTTAAAAGGCGCGGAAAACTTTTACAATCCGCTCGCTCCGGGCGACCATGTGGAATTCGATGAAAATTCAAGACTCATACTGCGCGTTACCGGACGGCGAAACGTGTTCACCCGCTTCAATATGAAAGGAAACGCGCCGCAGCTTTTAGCGGCCAACATTGACGCGGCGCTATGTTTAACTACACCCGCCTCGCCGCCGTTCCGCCCGCGTTTTATAGACCGTCTGCTGCTTCAAGCGGACGCGGCAGGCATTCCGGCGGTAATAATTTGTAATAAAATGGATTTGTTCGCTGAACAGGATACGCAGACGCGGCTTTCAGTTGAAAGGCGTTTATGCGATTTCGAGCGGCTTGGCTATAAAATTTTGCGCGTTTCGGTAAAAACAGGCGAAGGCATGGACGCGCTAAAGGCAGAATTACGAGGTAAAAGCGCCGCTCTTGTGGGGCATAGCGGCTGCGGAAAAACAAGTTTGATAAACGCGCTGATGCCGTCTGCGAAACAGCGGATAGGCGCTCTCAATCAAAAGTATGATAGGGGCAACCACACAACCGTAATGTCCGTTCTGTTTGAAAACAGCGCCGAAGGATTCAGCGTCATAGACACGCCCGGCATACGTCATCTTGTGCCTCAGGGTATACCCCCAGCCGGCATACAAAACCTAATGCGCGATTTCGCGCCGTTTGCCGGAAAATGCGCGTTTGGCCTCTCTTGCGCTCATAAAAGCGAATCCGGCTGCAAAGTACGGGAAGCGCTGGAAGCCGGAAAAATTCACGAGGACCGCTTTGAAAGTTTTATCCGTATCACCGAAGAATTAAACAAATTGAACGAAGTGCGCGGTTCGTATTGAACAGGCGGTAATGCTTACAAAAACCAGATTATTTTTTTATGCTGATAGCGGCGGCAAGTTTTGACGAATTGTGCGCCGCAGTTATGGGAGATGACGAATGAACAAGGACGGCGATGCCGGAAACGGCCAATTTATCGAAATATTTGATACCACGTTACGGGATGGGTCGCAGGGAGAGGGAATAAGTTTTTCGGTGCGGGATAAACTTGCCGTAACCGCCGCGCTGGACGAGCTGGGAGTTGCATGGATAGAGGCCGGCAACCCCGGCAGCAACCCGAAAGACCTTGAATTTTTCAAACTGGCAAAAAAATTTCCGGCGCAAACGGCGAAGCTGTGCGCGTTTGGTTCCACGCGAAAAAAAGGAATAAATGTACGGGAGGACAGCCAACTCGTCGATATTCTTTCGGCTGAGACGGAAACTGTCGTTATTTTTGGAAAAACCTCCACTTTGCACGTTGAAGAAGTGTTAATGGCCAGTCTTGATGAGAATTTGGCAATGATAGCGGAAACGATAGAATTTTTGAAAAGTGAAGGCAGGACGGTTTTTTTTGATGCGGAACATTTTTTTGACGGACTCGCGCAGAACCGCGATTACGCGCTCAAAAGCATAAAAACTGCGGCAGAGGCTGGCGCCGTGCGCGTCATACTTTGCGATACAAACGGCGGCAGTTTTCCGAATACGGTTAGTTCCGGCGTGTCGTCCGCTGTGGAAGCCATTCGCGGCAGCGGGGCGATTTTGGGAATTCATGCGCACAACGATTCTGGCCTTGCCATCGCCTGTTCCATCGCGGCGGTTGAGGCGGGCTGCATTCAGGTTCAAGGAACATTACTTGGTTTTGGGGAACGCTGCGGGAACACCTGCCTTGCCGCGCTGATTCCAAGTCTTGAGCGCAAGATGGGGCTGCGCTGTCTGCCGGAAGGTAATTTGGCGCATTTAACAGAAATCAGCCGCCGGCTCGCGGAAATATCAAACTGTAATTTGGAGGACGGCACACCCTACATAGGCGCTCACGCCTTTTCGCATAAGGCGGGAATGCACGCGGATGCCATATTGAAAGTGAGCGCGTCTTTTGAACATATCGACCCGTCATTGGTGGGGAATGGGCGGCATTTTTTGATGAGCGAGCAGGGCGGTAGGGCGGCCATAGCGGAACGGGTAAAAAAGCTGGATGCAGGAATCGACAAATCGCATCCGGCGATACTCTCGCTTTCACGGCGGCTAAAAACGCTGGAGGCGGAAGGCTGGGCATTTGACGGCGCGGACGCGAGTTTTGAAATTTTAGCCTGTAAGGAACTGGGATTGTACAAGAGCTTTTTTGAAATAATCGCGTTTAGAGTTCAGAGCGAACATCCGCCGGGAAAATTGATGGAATGTTGCCATGCTTGGGTAAAAGTTTTTGTAAACGGACAGTACGAAATTGCCGCTTCGGAAGGGGACGGTCCGGTAAACGCACTGGACACGGCGTTACGGCGCGCCCTGTTGCGTTTTTATCCTGAGCTTGCTCGTATACGGCTGGCTGACTACAAAGTGCGCGTGATAGACGGCAAAGCGGCGACAGCGGCCAAAGTGCGTGTGCTCATCGAATCTACGGACGGCGTGTCGTCGTGGGCAACGGTAGGAGTCTCAGCCGATATAATAGCGGCAAGCTGCCTCGCCCTTGTGGATTCGATAGAGTACAACTTAGGGCAGCACTGATTAATTGGAATGGACGCATCAAACAAAACTAGCGGTTGACGATGAGTCCTACGCCGAAAGGCTGAATTTTGTTTCTTAAACTGCCGGAGAAAATTTCGATAACAGGATTTTCGCCGAAAATAACCGTAACAGTACCGGCAATATCGCCGTTTGAGGATGCGGATCCGGTATCCGTTATCCATAGCAAGCCATCGGAATTGTCCAGCGTAAAAAAACCGGCGGTAAAAGAACTGTTAAAACCAGCAAATTCCGCGCTTACCATGCTGACGGTACTCGCTTTGATGTTCGCCGGAAATGTGATGGGCGGATGAGAAGCTCCGGTTAAATTTGTCTGTATCGATCCCGCCTGCGATGTGCCGTATATTAAAGTGCCTGCCGAGCCTGCGGTAAGATCAACGATACCCGCGTCGTAGTTGTTCATTATCGAACCGCCTGAGGCAGTATCGGCGCGATTGGAGAGACTACCCGCCGCCACTCGGAGCGCGTTCATTGTGCCGCCAACCGGAATAAGGGAAAGAGTAATGGTTCTGTGACTACCTGAAACGGCGGATATTAAAGAGCTACTGCCTACGACATCGAGCGTAATATTTTGAAATAGAATTGTTGATGAGCCTCCTCCTGCGGAAAGAATCGCCTGCGGGTCAATGTAAAGCGAAGTGTAGCCGTTAGCTTTTTTTAGCGTGAAAGAATTATTGTTTTTAGAGAGAGCAGGCCCGTTTGTCAGACGGGCATCTTTAACAAAATACATCAGTTCACCGCTGTCGCTCTCATAACTATAATTTGTAACATCAGGTATGGTAAAAGCCAAAAACCCATCATTGTTAATTTTAAAAGACGCGCTTTCGCTTCCCAGCGCGTCCAAAAAACGATTTACCTTTTCATTCACCGTCTCTTCTTCTACAGCATCAGGTTTAAGCTGACAGGCAAAAAAAGCACCCGCCGCAAATACGCTTACACCTAAAAAAATATATAAAGAGTTTCGCATACATCCTCCGGCATAGCGATTTTTTAGAAAGCGGGCGGCCAAATGCCGTTACTAATCGCTGGCCGCCGGAGTATCCCTGCTGACTCTAAGCGTTACAGCGAATGGTGGAAGCGTATAAGTTAAACTGTTTGCTGAAATTTTGACAGTCGATTTTGATCCAAAAATTACCGTAATTGTACCGGTAGTATGCTCCTCAGCGCTAGCCGAACCGGTATCTGTTATATATAGCAAACCGCTAGAATCATTGGAAAGAGTGCCAAGCGTAAAAGAACCGGCGGAGAAAGAACCAGCCGTGAAATTCACTGTGTCATCTAAAATAAAATAGTCCGCCGGTATTGGATATACAGACTTGCCTGTATTGGACTGAGAGAGAATTACGGACGGTTTATCGGTAAAAGATGTATTGACATAGCCGCTCGCAGAGTCGCCTGAGATTAAAGTCCCTACCGATCCGGTGCTAACCATATCGACAATACCCAAGTTGTCATTTATGATGATTCCGCTGTTACTGGAAAGACTGCCGGCCACCAGCCGCAGCGCGTTTACGGTGCCAACCGCTTCGATAAAATTAAGATTGACAGTCTTTGAACCCGAAGAAACATTTGCGGGGTTAGTCTTGTCATAGGCCTGCACGATAATTTCCATAATGCCGGTGAGATCCCCCCCCCCCCCCGCAAGCGCCCCTGTGAACAGTATCGACGGAGGAACTCCAAGTACAGTGGAATTGACAGCCTTGTATATTGAGATGTATGAGAGTGAACCGGCATTGATGGCGGGTAATGGCAGTATATTCGCGGACCTAAGTTTGTATCCGGTACCAGATTCGGGATCGGGCTCCTCCACAAATTCATTATAATTCAGGTCGTTAATTTGAAAAGACAAACCGCTGGAATTGATTTGCTGATACGAACCCTCCGTGCCTAAAACATCTACCCACGCCTCGAGGATATTCACATCTGTTTCCACCGTTTCCGGCGCGACGGGGCAGGCCAAGAAAATAATGGACGCAAACACCATTAAACCTAAAAAATATGCCGTTATAATGTTTCGCATAAACCATCCTCCTTACTGGAAATTAAAAATTATAAAGTTTCCCCAGAAATCCGGCCAACCTTTAAAAAAGGCGTAAAACTATATATACAACGATTTTGTGAAATAGTCAATAGAGTTGTTTAAAAACTTCTTAAATCAGCACTTCCTTAAGAGAACCCATAAGGTTCTTGAACAAGTCCAATAGCATTTTAATAGCGATACTTCGATTTGTAATGACAAACAAAGCTTAATTACTGACCAGAGGTTAGTAATTAAGCCTTGTTTGAGGAATTATTTTTAAGCCGAAGCGTCCGCGAAAATTTGTGTTATTCGGCGGCTCCGTCGTAACGGCTAATGTCCAACACAACTCCAAACGGAGGAACGGTATATGACAAATTGTCCGCTTTAAGAATGATCCCCGAAAAATTTACACTAACAGTACCGGAGAGTGTTCCAGCGCCCACGGTCCCGGCACCCGTTGTATATGAACCAGAATCCTTTATGTATAAAGTGCCGCCGCTAAGAGTTCCCAGTGTGAATGAACCGGCTGCTAATGATCCTACGGCAAAAGTGCCGCCAGGTAATATGGATGTCGCTGGATAAGTAGTATTACTTAAAATAATACCCATAGAACCTAGTGAAATAGAGCCGCTCGGCGAAATACCGGAGATTAAAGTCCCTACCGATCCGACGCTAAGTAGATCGACCGTGCCGCCAGTATTATCGTTTATTGTAGTACCAGAGTTATTTAAGTTTTTAAGCAGACCGGCAGTTGCCCGTAAATTGTTTACTTTATTGAATTCACTATCAGACAACGGCAGATTAACAGTCAATGTTCCTTTAGGGCTGTAAAGAGTGGGGGGGGTAGCGGGTGCTGCTGAGCTCGCCGTCAGCCCAATAGTGAGAGCAATATAAGAAGTATTAGCATACGCTGATGTGCTTCCATTCGAATAAAGCAATGCTGATGCGGGAATGGAGACAGTGGCGGCGGCAGCATTAGTACCCCCTTTCTCAAACTTTACCGCCGTTAGTATACCATTAACCGGTTCATTGATTATTTTCACGCTATCAACGGTATAATTCATCATAGTCTCATATATAGCAAATTCAGAATCCGACAGAGCTATTGATGACGGTTTGTTGTAATTAACCGCAAACCTAAAGACGGTACCATCAGTATCAATGTATGTTCCAGAGTTTCCCAAAATGCTGTACATATAATCTGCAACCGGCTTTAGCACATCCCCAAGTTCCGGTACAGTCTCTTCAGTATCAACCTTGCATGCAAAAAGCATGATGGACATAAGAACTACGAGGCTTATCCCCCCCCCCCCCCACAATATCATCGCTTTTCTTCGCATAAATACTCCTTTCGGGCGCGAGCGTAAAATTTGCCACGAAACTGGTTTTGAAACGGCGTGGCCGGCTGTCCCGTAAACACCGGAACACGCACCTGCGGCATTGAACACGGTATTGCCAATAGTTATACCATAGTTTTGAATTATAGTCAATATGGTTTATGCCAATTCCAGCAATTTTACATTTATGAGTTCTCAATTACGCGCCGGAGCCAAATATCAAAGAAATTTGACCGTGACCGCACAAACAAACTATGGATTAACCTCAAAAGTATGTGCGGTACGTGCGGTTAGCGGTTTATATTACCTGCATAACATGAGTTAAAAGTAAAACTACTACCGGCTTAAAACCCGTGCTCTTGACGGAAAATGAGTAAGGCGGGATACTGTATTGAAACGGAAGGTAGGCCAGTGGTTAAGCCGCCAGTTTTGGGAACTGGATTTCGGGGGTTCGAGTCCCCCCCCTCCGAATGTACCTTATATTTTAACGGTAAAAATTTTATACTGACTTTATGGCATTAAACTGCGGTATTGTTGGACTACCCAATGTAGGAAAGTCCACTATTTTTTCGGCATTAAGTTCCGCGCCGGCTGAAGCGGCGAATTATCCATTCTGTACGATAAATCCGAATGTAGGCATTGTAAATGTGCCGGACAGCCGGCTTTCCGCGTTGGCTGGTATTTTCAAGCCGGAGCGCGTCATTCCGGCGGCGATGGAATTTGTCGATATAGCCGGACTTGTAAAGGGCGCTTCCAAAGGCGAAGGAATGGGAAACCAGTTTTTGGCGCATATACGCGAAACCGGCATAACGGCGCAAGTAGTTCGCTGCTTTGAAAACCCAGATGTAATCCATGTGGCTAACAAAGTTGACCCTGTTTCCGACATGGAAACAATAAGTATAGAGCTTGCCCTTGCCGACCTTGAAACGCTTGCAAAGAGGCAGGAACGGGCGGAACGGACATTGAAAGTGCAAGCTCAACCTGAAAAAAAAGCGGCGGAAGCTGTGCTTGCGATTCTTTCAAAAATTAGACCTGCCCTAGAGGATGGAAGGCCGGCTCGTTCTGTAGATTTGACCGTTGACGAGCAAAACGCCGTCTATGACTGTCATTTTATCACGTTAAAACCGCAGATTTACATCTGTAATACGGATGAGTCAGGCGTAAAATCCGCCGTGTCGGGCAAACCGGATGCCCACATACAAGCGGTAACGAGCCGCGCTGCGGCGGAAGGCAGTGAAACTGTTGTCATCTGCGGAAAATTCGAGGCCGAGCTTGCCGGAATCGACGATATGGACGAAAAAAAGGCATTTTTGGATGAGCTTGGGCTGCGGGAACCGGGACTCGTGAGTGTGGTACAGGCCTGCTACCGGCTTTTGGGCCTGTTGACATTTTTCACCGCAGGTAAAGACGAGTGCCGTGCGTGGACGGTTCATGCAGGGGATACGGCACCCCGTGCCGCCGGCGTGATTCACAGCGATTTTGAGAAAGGTTTTATAAAGACCGAAGTTTACAGTTTTGATGATATTGTAAAATATGGTACGGAAGCCAAAATCAAGGAAGCCGGAAAGTACCGGATTGAGGGCCGCGACTACATAGTCAGAGATGGCGATGTGATGTTTTTTAGATTTAATTGAAGAGGCTTAAAATGTCAAATTTGCGCGATGAAATGGGCTCGCTCATTGTTGCCATCGGGAAGCGGCAAAGTCTGCGTTTCCAAAAAATCAAGAATCTATAGAAAGTAAGGAGTATACGTATGGCAGATGGGCAAGTATTGGGACCGCGTGACATACCGGCTTTACGGTTTTGGATACCATTAAGTTTTCAACATGTATTTGCAATGTTTGGGGCTACGGTTCTAGTGCCGCTTTTAACGGGGCAGAATCCGTCTACGGCGCTTTTTACCGCTGGAACTGGAACGCTCATATACATTTTATTGACAGGTGCCAGAGTACCGACATTTTTGGGGTCTTCATTAGCGTTTGTACCGTCTATCATAATGATAGGTTCCGCTTACGGTATGCCTTACGCGCTTGGCGGAGCTTTTGCCGCTGGAATTTTCTACTGTGTAGTGGGCGCGATTATAAAAATTTCTGGTACAGGCTGGATTGACAGCGCATTGCCGCCCGTAGTGATAGGTTCGGTGATCATAGTTATTGGATTGAATTTGGCACCGACAGCAATGAGCATGGCCATGAATGATGCTTCTGGAAATTACAGTCTTGCCATGTTTTCGATAGCGATTGTAACGCTGGGCACCATTGTTGTCGCGAATGTTTTCTTAAAAGGTTTTTTTAGCACGATACCGATACTGATAGGATTGGTTGTAGGATACACTTTTACGCTGATTATGGGGCATTTTTTACCCGTATACAATATAATCGACTTTCAGGGAGTCAAAGATGCCGGATGGTTCAGGCTGCCGGTTTTTATGGCTCCAAAATTTAATTTTGTCGCCGTTCTGACATTTATAATCGTCAGCTTCGCCACCATTTGCGAACATTTGGGAGATGTCCTTGTAACCAGTAAAGTTGTGGGGCAGAATTTTTACAAGTCGCCCGGCCTCCACCGTACACTTGCCGGCGATGGTATAGCGACTGCGTGGGCGGCGCTCTGGGGCAGTCCTCCTAATACAACTTACGGCGAAAATATCGGCGTTATGGCGATAACCCGCGTTTATTCCGTCGCCGTGATAGGCGGCGCCGCCGTCATCGCGACGATTCTTTCATCGCTGCAAAAATTTAGCGCATTGATACAAACCATACCGACTCCGGTCATAGGCGGCATCTCGATACTGTTGTTCGGGGTAATAGCGTCGAGCGGACTCCGCACGATGATAGAGAGCGGCGTAGATTACAATGACAAACGCAACCTTACAATTTCGTCAGTCATATTTGTAGTAGGAATAGGCGGTGGACGCCTAGCTTTCAGTATAGGAGGCGTACAGTTCCAGCTTGCCGGAGTGGCGCTTGCCACTATCATAGGCATAGTATTGAACCTTATTTTCCCGCCCCCCATAAAAAAGTAAGAGGAAAATGCTGGAACATCAAATGAGTAAACCCTTAGTAAGCATCGGCACGCTTTCGTACAACAGCGCCGCTTTTATACGCGAAACGATTCAATCGGTGCTTTCACAGACATATAAAAATTTTGAATATATTATATGCGATGATTGTTCCACCGATGACACAGTATCAATAATAAAATCATACGATGATCCGCGCATCAAACTTATGGTAAACGAAAAAAATTTAGGATACTATGAAAACCAAAAACATTTAACGAAATGTCTTAATGGTGATTTTATAAAAATACTTGACCATGATGATGTGCTGCACGAATGCTGCATTGAACGCCAGCTCGATATACTTTTAAATAAACCTGATGTTGGGATGGTAACTTGCGATGCCTATTTTATAAACGCGGCGGGTAAAAAATTATATGTTGATAAAATTCCGCTTAAGGCCGGCGCTGTAAGCAGAAAGCAAGTAATTGACCATATGTTCCGTACAGGCCGTAATTCATTTATCGACGGAAGCCGCACAATGATACGTAAGGAAATGCTAGGATTGGGTTTTCTACAGTCTGCTGATAAAAACCTTTATATCATACATGAGCCGTTGTGCGAATACAGATTGCTACCAACATCTTTTCAGATGCGAATTTCATGCATAAAAGAATTTCAGGAAGCGTATAAAAATTTATATATGAACAAGGAGCTTAATATATCGCGCTTTCAGTATATAAATGTCTGCATAGTTAATTTTATCAATTATTTTATTCGTTCTTTGGTTAAAATTTTACTCAATATAGGGAAAGTATGAGAAGTCTAAAAAATATACTGGTTACAGGCGGCGCGGGTTTTATCGGCGGTAATTTTATCCGCATTATGCTGGAAGAAAATGCGGACTTTACCGGCCGTATTATCAACATGGACGCGCTTACATACGCCGGAAAAGCCGCGTCTCTGGATGATGCCGCAAAAAAATACGGCGGCGGGCGTTACATTTTTGAACACGCTGATATACGCGATAAATCCGCTGCCGAGCGTATTTTTTCGGAGTACGACATAGACACTGTTGTTCATTTTGCGGCTGAAACTCATGTTGACAGGTCGATAGTAAAGCCGGATGACTTTATCACGACAAACGTATTGGGGACATTCACGCTGTTAGAAACTGCGCGCCGGTCGTGGCAGTCCGCTTCCGGTTCCATGCGCGGCGATGTTCTGTTTCATCACATAAGCACGGACGAGGTTTACGGCTCTTTGGGAGATTCTGGATACTTCACGGAAGCGACGCCTTATGACCCCCGCTCTCCCTATTCGGCAAGCAAAGCGGGCTGCGATCACCTTGTAATGGCATATCATCATACATACAAACTGCCGATTACTATTTCAAACTGCTCAAATAACTACGGCCCGTATCAATTCCCCGAAAAATTGATACCATTGATGATACTGAATATGCTGGATGGCAAGAGTCTACCCGTATACGGCGATGGGAAAAATATCAGGGATTGGATTTTTGTCGAAGATCATAACAGGGCGGTGGCGTTGATTCTAAAATCTGGAAAAACGGGAGAAAAATATAATATCGGCGGAGAAAACGAATGGGAAAACATAAAACTCTTGCATACCTTGATAAAAATTGTTTCTCAAAAAACAGGGTGTGAAATAAAAAAAATTGAAAAAACAATTAGTTTTGTAACGGACAGACCCGGCCACGACAGGCGCTACGCGATAGACTGCACAAAAATAAAAAAAGAACTCGGCTGGAAACAGTCGGTATCGTTTGAAGAAGGGCTCGAAAAAACTGTTGACTGGTACATGGCAAACAGGCCCACGCCATAGGCCATCCTCTACCATCTCAACGCGCTATGATTTTTGATTATTGATTATGGCCTGAACGAAAGCTATAAACAACGGGTGAGCCGCCGTGGGCTTAGATTTGAATTCAGGATGAAATTGAACGCCCGCGCCCCATGGATGATCTGGCCATTCAACAGATTCTACAAGCGCATTGTCCGGCGTAAACGCGCTGATTACGAGGCCGGATGTAAGCATATCGGCGCGGTACTTGTTAGAAAATTCGTAGCGGTGGCGGTGGCGTTCGTAAATAACAGTTTCGTTGTAGGCATTGTGTATCAAAGTCCCCTCGCAGGCGCGTGACTCGCTTTTACCAAGCCGCATTGTGCCGCCCATCATCTGAACATCAATTTGATCTTCCAGCAGCCCTACCACAGGATGTGCCGTGTCCTGCGTGAATTCCGTTGAATCGGCATCTTCCCAGCGGAGCACGTTACGCGCCCATTCGATTACCATCACCTGCATTCCAAGACATATCCCGAAGTAAGGAATCTTATGCGTCCGCGCCCAGCAGGCCGCCTTCACCATGCCGTTTATACCTCTGTCGCCAAAGCCACCCGGCACAAGTACGCCGTCCACCGGCATCGATCCACCGTTTCCAAGCACTGCATCCGGGTCCGTGACAGTCTCCAACTGGGCGGAATCTATCTTTACAAGCTCGGTTTCGACACCGCAGGCAAGACCGGCGTGGAAAATAGCCTCGTACACGGACTTGTATGCGTCATGCAGTTCCATGTACTTGCCTACAATACCGATACGCGCCTTACTCTGCCGCGCCTTGAATTTATCCATCATCTCGTACCATGCGGAAAGGTCGGCGTGGCGAACCTCGACACCCATCTTTTTCAGCACGATTTGATCCAGCTTCTGTTCATAAAACACGAGCGGCACCTCGTATATCGTTGTATCAACATCATAAGAGACAATAACCGCCTCATTCTCCACATTTGTAAACAATGCAATTTTTCGGCGGGTCGCATCGTCCAGCATCACAGGCGAGCGGCATATAAGCACATCCGGTTGAATCCCCTGTTCCTGCATCGCCTTTACCGAGTGTTGGGTAGGTTTTGTTTTGAGTTCTGCGCCCGCAACCTCCGGTATCAGCGTAAGGTGGACGGAAATCGCGTTGTTCCTGCCCATCTCGTGTATCATCTGGCGGGCGGCCTCAAGGAACGGTATAGACTCGATATCGCCGACAGTGCCGCCAATCTCGACAATGACCACATCGTTATCAGGATTTTCTCTGGCAACAGCGATAATTCGCCGTTTGATTTCATCCGTGATATGGGGAATCACCTGAATCGTGCGGCCAAGATAACGCCCCTCACGTTCTTTGCGGATAACCGCGTCATAAATCTGCCCTGTAGTTATCGAATTTGCGCGTGAAAGCGGCCCGGACGTGAACCGCGCATAGTTTCCAAGGTCGAGGTCAGTTTCCGCGCCATCATCCGTAACATAAACCTCGCCGTGCTGATACGGGCTCATCGTTCCCGCGTCAACATTGATGTACGGGTCGCATTTTACCATACGCACGTTAAGCCCGCGACCTTCAAGCAAAGCCCCCAGCGATGAGGCCGCGACACCCTTACCCAGACTGGAGCATACGCCGCCCGATACGAAGATGAATTTGTTCATGGAATTTTAGTCTATACCGTTATTTGATAAGAGTTAAGAGGAGTTTAACCACGAACCTCACAAACAAACTATGGATTTAACCTCAAAAGTTCGTGTGGTTAGTGTTGTTCGTGGTTCATATTACTCAGGATAAAAAAGAAGCCCCCCGGGAAAAGGAGGTGATGAAACCCGGGGGGCGAACTAAAACACAATTAACACCATGTTTTAGCGTATATATTCAAGATATAAACAAATTTTAGATTAGTCAACCCAAAATTTGAAAAAAAACCACCAGCGGCAGAAATAAATATACCCAAAGGCACAATTAAAACGGTAAATTACAGCATCTCCGCCCACGGCTGCCAAACCGTCACATTTCATAAAGAATCAGCGATTTTCTAGTCAAATTACACGGACAATACCAAAGCCGCCAGCGTATATTAAGACCCGCCGGCAGCCTTTTTCAGTGCAAGCCCTGCCGCTTCGGTAAACTGGTTAAAGGCGATAGTCGCGCCGCTAACCGCGTCCACTTTTTTCAGGTCGCCCGTTTCGCGGAACGAGCTGGCGTACCGTTCCATCGCGCGGACGGCAAACTGAGCCTTGTTGTAATAGTCCAGATTGGAAATTTCGCCGTTCACCTTGCCGTAGTCCTCGTCCTTTAACGTGCCGTCTTTCTGGTGAATGATAAACTCGCAGTCCGCGACACTCCCGTCCCTTATCGTAACAGTAACCTCACCCCACGCGCCCCTGTCGTCCGCGCCGCTTTTTCCGGTATACACACCATCTCCGTACGACTTCTTTCCGCAGCCCGGCAACAACAAAGCCGCGGCTATCAGCAGAATCCAAAAACATTTACCGCTTATTCTATTCATAATACTTCCTCCAAGCATTTCATTTGGCCGCGCC
>JAISZZ010000112.1 GCA_031284385.1 Treponema sp. | reverse complement strand
ATATCATTTGTCGCTTTGCCATTCGCACGATGCAACACCGTTTGTAATCGTACCGCGAATTTATGTTCGATATTTCCGGCGGAAAGAATATTTTCCATCAGCGATTTATCTTCGGCATTTAACAGGGGATCTATTTCTCGTTTCATGCCGCCTGTATAGCATATCCCCAATTACTTTGTCTGTATATTACTGAACATTAGGTTCTTAAACAAGTCTCGCAAAATGCGGCGCATTTTGCTGTTTTTTTATCGGAAGTTCTTCAAAAACTGAAGTTTCTAATCAACTCTAATTAGGAACTGCGCCTAACTAAATGCTCAGCATCTTACGTTTAATAATTTTACGTGAATCCCCGGTTATGCCGTGTTCGGCGTGATCAGAACATCGATGTAACCGACCTCTGACTCTTGAATTCGAATAACATGAGCGAGGGAAAAAAGTGTATCTGTGCAAGTCGTTGGGAAAGATAATTCGCCGTCAGTATCGCGTGCCGCAATATTTTCTACTCCGCTTTTGCGGTTTACCCGGCATCTCGTTCAACAGCATGGCGTGTTACAACGTTATCATAACGCTGAGTTTCTTAAGTCGTGTTTTTCTTGTACACAACATTCCGCCAAAAAAGAAGCCCTTATCTTGCCGTTCAACCATGCCCGCGAAGCAGCCTTTTAAATAAGCCGGTTTCGGATATGAAATTAACCCGATGAGCAACAAGTCCGCACTTATCTGTTTGAACCATTCGCCGCATTTGGCTTTCTTTTTCCATAAACGCCACATCGCCTGATTCCCATACTTTCAGGGTTAATTGCAACCGTGCTGACCTCAACAAGCGACACTCCGTTGAGCAGATGAACCAAACAACGAATCATTAAATTATCGCCGGCGGCACTTAATCTTTTTTCTTGAAAACACCGAACAGACGGGATAACAAATCTTTTTTCGGCGTTTCAGACTGCGGCTTTGGCTGTGAATTTTGAGTGTTGGATTTTCCAGCATAGTTTACGGGCGGTTTTACACCGTCTTTTGCGGGTCTATGATGCCGGCGCTTATTTGTACTCTTGGCCTCTGTTCCGGGTGTCTTAGCGGCAGGCGGAACGGATACAGGCTGCCGCGAAATTTCAACACTTGAGGAATCCGGTTTACGCCTTTTGCGCCGCTTTGAATGTCCGGCGCTTTTGCCGGCATCTCCGGCGATTGCCGTGTGAACGCCGGTTTCTTCTGGTTTCCCAGAAGCATACTTGCGTTTGTAGTAGGCCATGCGCTCGTCAAGCGACATACCCAATAAGGCCGAATCTTCAACGTTTCCGCCGCTTCTGGAAGGTGAGAAACGCGCCGCTCTTTTTTCATCCTTATGCGGACTTTTCCGTTGACGCGGCTGTTCATGCCGCTGTGGACTAGCATCCTGCCTATGGAGAGGCGGCTTCCGTCCTCCAACATCCTCGCCATACAAATCTTCAGAAGCTATCTGAGCGGGGATTTTATTTCCAAGATACTTTTCTATGCTAGAAAGCTCGTATACATCCTGTTCGCTGGCAAAACTAACCGCTTTGCCCGACTTTCCGGCGCGCGCCGTCCGGCCTATGCGGTGAACATAGTTTTCAGTTTCGGCGGGAAGATCAAAGTTTACCACCAGAGCGAGAGCCTCAATGTCCAGCCCGCGGGCGGCTACATCCGTTGCGACAAGGAAACGTATTTTTCCGGCCTTAAAATTGTCGATGACAGAAAGTCGCTTTTGTTGAGGCAGATCCCCTGAAATAAATTCACATTTTATACCGTTTTCTTTGAGACGTTTGGCAACAACTTCAGTATAACGTTTAGTATTACAAAATATGATGGCGCTTTCTGGATCTTCACGCCTAAGAATACCCAACAAAAGTTTCATTTTGTTAGCGGACGGCACATGGTAAAGAAGCTGTTCTATCTCGGTTACCGTAATATTTTCCGGTTCAATCTCGATTTCTACGGGTTCTTTTGTGTACTCATACGCAAGATTCTTCACATAAGTATTGAGAGTTGCGCTAAAAAGCATTGTTTGACGGCGATCGGCGGGCGGCACAACTTTAACAAGTTTACGCAAATCGGGATAAAAACCCATATCGAACATTCTGTCCGCTTCGTCCAAAACGAGAAACGCTATGCTCATAAGATTCATATGTCCCGATGCATTCAAATCAAGAACGCGTCCCGGCGTTCCAATCAAAATTTGGGCATCATCACGCAGCATTTGTTGCTGCGAACCATAACCGACCCCGCCGTAAAACGCGCCGGTCTTGAACGGAAGATACTTCCCCAAGAGCTTAGCCTCGTCCTCGACCTGTACAGCCAATTCGCGTGTGGGTACCATGATCAGCGCCTTCCTGCCCGTCAAAGCCGGCTCTGCGATGAGCCTTTGCATGATTACCATCAAATAAGCGAGCGTTTTACCCGTACCTGTCTGTGACTGCACATACAAGTCGCGCCCGCTGAAAGCGTTGGCTATAACTTGCTCCTGAACCGGCATGGCGCTGATAAAACCCGCCTCGGCAAGCCCTTTTTTTAGGTCACCATTTAATGTAAGTGTTGAAAAATCCATGAATACTAAGAATATATCAATTTTACTACATCTATGCTAGTACCCGCATTGCCTGCTGAAGGGACAGGACAAATGACACAATTAAGGCAGAGATGAACTGTAGATGAAAAAGGCTCTCATGCCAATAGCCTGAGAGGAAACAATTTTATAGGGGGTAAGCCGTTAAGGATTTTTCTGGGATAACGATTCATCCACCTCTGAGCTTTAGGAACTGTAAAAAAATAAAATGCACAGCATTTTATTTTAATTGCTTATGCAATAAGGAAATAACATGACCA
>JAISZZ010000078.1 GCA_031284385.1 Treponema sp. | reverse complement strand
GGCGGAGATACTGACGGTGAAGGCGGTATCCGCCGGAGACAGTGGGATGTCCGCCACGGCGAGGGTGTACACCAAGAGCGCGCTGTTCGTGGCGGTCGCCACTGGCGACAAGGCGGCGTATTCGTTTGACGGGGAGAACTGGGAAGCGGCGGATATGCCCAGCAGCGCGGGGTGGGAGAACGTAACGTACGGCGGCGGCAAATTCGTGGCGGTCGCATGGAACAGCAACACGGCGGCGTATTCCGCGGACGGGATAACGTGGTATACGGCGGATATGCCCGGCGGCAGCGCGAAATGGTGGGGCGTAACGTACGGCGGCGGCATATTCGTGGCGGTCGCCTACTCCAGCAACAAGGCGGCGTATTCCGAGGACGGGATAAACTGGACTGCCAGCCCCAATGGTCTGCCCAGCAGCGCGGGGTGGTCTGGCGTAACGTACGGCAGCAACAAATTCGTGGCGGTCGCTAGTGACACCAGCAACACGGCGGCGTATTCGGCGGACGGGAAAACGTGGATTGCCAGCCCCAATGGTCTGCCCAGTAGCGCGCAGTGGGAGAGCGTAACGTACGGCGGCGGTAAATTCGTGGCTACCGCCGAGAATAGCAACACGGCGGCGTATTCCGCAGACGGCGGGCATACGTGGACTGCGGCGCCCATGCCTGGCGGTAAACGGTGGGAGGGCGTAACGTATGGCGGCAACAAATTCGTGGCGGTCGACGGGAATACCAGCAACACGGCGGCGTATTCCGCGGACGGGGTACACTGGACTCAGGCGTATATGCCCAGCAGCGTGTGGTGGGAGGAGGTAACGTACGGCGGCGGCAAATTCGTGGCGGTCGCATGGAACAGCAACACGGCGGCGTATTCCGCGGACGGGATAACGTGGTATCCGGCGACCCTGCCCGGCGGCAGCGCGAGCTGGTATGGCGTGGCCGCCTTAAACGAAACGCCGTAAATGTCGTAAGCGGCAAAGCCGCTTACTTATGGAGTTTCGGTCGCAAACGCTATGCGTTTGCTTATCCGAAACTCCACCACGTGGCGTGGGTAGCGCGTAGCGTTTGCTTACCCGAAACTCCACCACGTGGCGTGGGTGTTGCCTCCAGCTTCAGCCGGTGTTGTTGCGGTGGTAAATCACGAACCACCCGAACATTCTGTCGCCAGTCCCCATACCACATAATCCGTGTAATCCGCGTAATCTGTGGACCCCTCTTTTTGGCGTTGTCAAACCACGAACCACCCAAACATTCTGTCGACTGTCCCCATATCACATAATCCGTGTAATCTGTGGATTTTAATTCGCGGCACCCTACCCTTCATTGTAGAATACGCTCAAATGACTAATATTTCACCAACCAGCATATTTATATTAAAAAAACGCAGTATCAACAGAATTATCGCCGCCGCGGTTATGAATAAAATATCGGCAAAACGAATGGGGCGTTTTTCTGTTGGGTAGTATCTGCCGGAAAACCCGCGGCATTTCATAGCCTTCACCGCGCGCGAGGCGCGGCTGAAACCGCGTAACAAAATTTGCCCCCAAAGAACACGCATATTCCGCGGCATATTTTTCTTTATCGGCGCACGCAGGCAATACGCCGTCCGCATACTCCGCCCCTCGTCTATCAACGTGTTTATAAATATGTATATCAGGGACAAGCGCAGTCCGAAAACTCTTATCACTCTTATTCCTGTAAAGACTGCACATATATTGTAGAACGGAGTCGTGGCAAACAGCATCAGCACGGCGGATACGCATAGCAGTATTTTCATCATGATTGACACAAAAGACACGATGCTTCCGTTTATGTCAAAACCGCCAATGACTGATTCGGAATCGCGTATTAAAAGCAGGCTGCCTAAACCTTTCGCCAACGCAAAAGGCAGCGCCAAAGAGACAGCGAATTTAATACGCGAAATTATTGGACGGTACGGCATAGCGGAAAGCGACATCATAAACATAGGATAAATAAAAAAAGGCACGAGCTCGCTGACGGTTTTTGGCGGAAAAGAAATTACCAGCGTCAAAAAAAGCAGCGTAACCATGATTTTTATGCCGGTATTTAGCTTGTGCGCCGGAGAATTCATGCGGCTCAAGGCTTCTACCTGATAAGCGCTGTCAACCGTGTTTGAAAACAAAACATCCGGCATACCACCCCCCCCCATAAATGCGGCGGCATCATTCACCTCTACTGAGCGGACAGCGCAGCCGGCTGCCAATTTCCAGTTTGCTTAGGGCAACGCTGATTAACTTGAAGCCTCGCCAGCATAGCTGGCGCATCACCGTTGCCCTAAGGAGCAAGCTTATTTCATTACGCAAATGTATCAACTTCGTTGACATTCGCATTAAAGTAGCGCCAATTGCGTCAACTACGTTGACGAATGCGCACTCGCATAAATCAGTGCTTCCTTATGGCCCGCATAGAAGTTTACTGCTGCCATTGTTATACTATGCGCCCGCCGCTTGTTTTTATCAATAGAGTTGTTCAACAACTGAAGTTTTGAACAACTTCCGCTTAAAAACGGCAAAATGCCGCGCATTCGCACAGCATTTGCTGCGGCTTATGGGAGAACCCATAAGGTTCTTGAACAAGTCCAATGGACTCAGGCGGCAGGGTTGATAGAGGGAATGTTTTTTTATAGAATTTTTTAGTGGGGTTGTCCGGTAATATTTTTGAACAAATGAACGAACCATCCCGCTTGCGGATAAACATTTTTCAAAAAATCGATTTTTCAGGAGTACCATGTGATTGAGGTGCGTAATTTAGTTAAACGGTACGGTTCGTTTGAAGCCGTCAAAGATGTATCGTTCACGTTGCCCGACGGTCAAGTTTTGGGGTTTTTGGGGCCAAACGGGGCCGGAAAGACAACCGTTATGAAAATTTTAACAGGATTTCACTTTCCGAGCGGCGGAAAGGCGCTTATAAACGGCGTTTCTGTGCAGGAATATCCGGTAGATGTAAAGCGTTTGATAGGATATTTGCCCGAAGGCGTACCCTTATACGGCGAACTTACTGTAACGGAATATTTAAACTTTATAGCAGCCGCCCGCCTAATGCCGAAAGAACGGCGCGGCGCGGCGATAGACGCGGCTCTTGAACAGTGCGGGCTGACAAATATGGCGCACCGCCGTATTGAAACATTGTCAAAGGGCTATAAGCAGCGCACGGGACTGGCGGAAGCGATAATCCACGACCCGCCCATACTGATATTAGATGAGCCTACCACCGGGCTTGACCCGAATCAGATTATCGAAATACGCGGTCTCATCAAAGATTTAGGCAAGCGCAAGACCATCATACTCTCAACCCACATTCTTCAGGAAGTAGAAGCGGTCTGTACTCAGGTTTTGATACTGAATGCGGGACGTATAGCGGCGCAGGGCAGTCCCTCTCAGATTGCGGCGAACCTGCGGGGCGGCGAAAGTTGGATGCTGTTGCTTAAAGCCGGCGGTTCACAGAGCGCCGGCTTTGTTTCCATAAAACAAAGTTTGGAAACATTTGCCGGCGGTTTTTCCGGCGGAATGGAGATAACCGGCGTGAACGAGACGGCGGACGGAATGGTTCAGGCCGCTTTCGTTACTTCAGGCGGCGGCGCGAATGAAAATGCGGAACGTATTTTCGACTGGGCGGTTTCACTTAACCTTAAAATTTTAGAGATGAGCCGGAAAAAAACCTCTCTCGAAGATATTTTTGTAAAACTTACAGGCGAGGCTGGACATGGAAAATAAAAATAAATTAATAAACAAACTGTTTAATACTCAGGCGGCGGCGCTGGCGCGAAAAGAATTGTACTCTTTTGGAATATCGCCCGCGTTTTACGGAATAATCATTTTTTTTCTGCTTTTTACGTCGATTTGGCTGTTTAACTTTCAAAACTTTTTCGCCCGCGATATGGCATCGCTCAGAATGTACTTCGCCGCGTTCCCGCTCGCTTTTGTGCTGGTGATTCCGGGAATAACGATGAAAAGCTGGGCGGAGGAACGTAAAACCGGCAGCGTGGAACTGTTGCTCACAATGCCGTTCTCGGAGTGGGATTTGGTTTTGGGCAAATTCCTTGCCTGTGTGGGCGCACTTGCCTGTATGCTTGCGCTTACCGTGCCGCTGCCGCTTACGCTGCTGCCGCTCGGAATATTTGACGGCGGCGTTATAATCTGCGAATATATAGGCGTGTTGCTGCTTGGCGGCGCGGCGGCGGCGATAGGGCTTTTCTTTTCCTCGTTGTCAAAAAATCAGGCGGCGGCATTTTTGGGAAACGCCGCGATACTGCTTGTCTTTATGCTTGCAAACCAGATACCGTTTTCGCAGAACACTCCCGAACCGGTTGTAGCGGTAATCAACTTTATATCGCTGTCTTTTCACTTTGAAAGTTTTTCGCGTGGAATACTTGACAGCCGCGATCTGTTGTTTTTCATACTGACGGCGGCGATGTTTTTGTTTTTGAATACACGCATCCTGTTATTCAGGAAATGGAGCTGACACATGACAAAAAAACGAGAAATAATAATCACCGCGCTGTCGGTGGCGGCTATAGCGCTGGCGCTGTTGTTGAGCAGCCGCCTTTGGATAAGAGCCGATTTGACGGCGAACAAAGTTTACACAATATCGCCCGCTTCGCGCCAGTTGGCCGGCAAAATACCGGATCAAGTCAAGATAACGTACTTCGTGTCCGGCAAACTGAGGCAGCTTTACCCTATTCCGGGCGAGATAATAGACCTCGCTCGTGAGTACGTTACATACTCACGTGGAAAAATACACTTTACCGTCCGAGATCCGGCCAAAGACGGTATTGAAAACGATATGCTCAGACTGGGTATATATCCGCGTCAAATTCAGTCATTTGAACGTAATGAAGCCAGTGTTACGAGCGTTTATTCCGGTATTTTGATAGAATACATGGAAAAAACTGATGTGATACCATTTATTTTTTCACTTGAAACGCTGGAATATGACTTAACAAGCCGAATTCGCTCACTTGCAAGCGGTAAAACGCGGGAAGCCGGTATCATAGTAGCCGATTCAAGCAAATCAATTGAAAAAAATTATCGCAATCTTACTGGAATTCTTGAAATTTCAGGTTACAAAGTGCAAGAGTTGCCGGTTGGTACTGAAATTCCCAG
>JAISZZ010000046.1 GCA_031284385.1 Treponema sp. | reverse complement strand
CCGCGCTCTTGATAAACTGCGCGGCAATATTTCCCGCTGGACGGATGGCTGGCAAAAAAACATTTACATAAGCCCTTGTTTTCTCGAAGCGGCGGCGGCCGCCAAGCTGATAAATGAATGGGGGGGGGGGGGGGATGTTCTGGGCTTTATCGACAAAAACAAAGGCTCAAAACGCGCCGCCTCCTGTGCGCGGGAATCGGGCATTAACGTGTACAGCCTGAACGATATTTCAAGTTTTGAAGACTGTGTGATTTTGATTTTTGGAATTCACGCGGACGCTATAGCGCGCGATTTTGAATCTTGCGGCCTTAAAGAAAAAAAGAATTTTATAAAGACGGGTTTGATTTAATGGGAGAAAAAATATGGATGAGCCTCTAATCAGCATAATTATGTCGGTACGCAACGGGGCGGACACGATAAAACAAACGATAGAATCGGTACTTTCGCAGACTTACCGGAATTGGACGCTTTCTATCCGCGATAATTGTTCCACTGACGGCACTGTGGAAATAATCAACTCATTCGGCGACCCGCGGATAAATCTTATTGTAAATGAAAGCGATAAGGGCAGCACGTTCAATCAATTATTACTTGTCGAGGCGGTGGAAGGCGAATATATTAAGCTGATTGATGACGACAGTTATTTGTACCCGGAATGTCTTAGAAAACAAGCGCAAATTCTTTTGACACGCCCCGAAATTGCAGTTGTTACCTGCGGCACGGAATACCGCACTCCCGGCGGCGGGATAATTCCTGTATCAATTCCATTCAAAAACGATACGATAACAAAGGACGATTATATAAAATACACTCTTATGACGGCCCGCGGCAGCGTACAGGAGGGTAATCAACTGCTTACAAGAACGGATGCTCAGCGGTTTGCCACCGGCAGAATTATGGGGCTGGGTTATGCCTCCGGTCTTTGTAACGGGTACAGCGGTTATTTTTATGTAACTGCCGCTGTTTTAACCAGGGGGGATATGTATGTTGTCCGCGAAACGCTTTCCGCCGGCATGATAGAAGCCGGTTCATATTCGTTAAAAATAAATCAGGCAAAACTTATGCCGGCATGGATAAAACTTCTGCGGCTGGAGGGTTATAAAATAACGCCGCCGCTTTATATCTGGGCGCGCATCATGATTTTTGCCCGTTCATACGCCCGCAGGTTTGTATTTTGGTTTTTGGGCAGAAAAAAGAAACAGGCCGCTTAAGCCTGTTAAATAGGTTTGTTTAGAGGAGTTTTATGAAGTTTAATACTATCCCCCCCCCCCCCAATCTTCGGGGACGCGGAAATATTTAAATAGTAAGCCTTTTGGCAAGCCTTCGGGCGGCGTAAACAATTCAACGGGGAGAATTCTTTCACGCGGAAAGGCATGAAAATGAGCCTCCACGCTCTTTTTTAGTTACTACAATGTCGTGCTTTCGCATTTGTGTTTATCCCACGCCGCATTTTTTTGAGTAATTAAACCGCTGATTTTTTTATCATATTCCCGTAACTTTTCAATTTCCATGCCGTAAGGCTTTATAAAAAAATCTATAGGCCCGGCGCTTTTTATTGATATTTCGCCCTTCCATAAATCATCAATGTTTACATTGTTGGTGAATAGTTTATCCCTGACGCATTGCTCAAATAGTTTTGTGCCCGGAAAAGGATTAACATGACTCATAACAACACTGTCTAAATCAAGTTTTTCCATCAGCCGTATCGTATCGAGACAACTTTCCTCCGTCTCCTCCGGCATGCCAAGCATGAACCCCGCTCCTACCCACGCGTTCTTTTTCTTTAGAAGCGCCGCCGCCTCAAGTATTTGTGTTTCGCTTACATTTTTGCGCATGACTTTGTTCCTGATGAATTCAGAGCCGCTTTCAACGGCAAGCCAAAACCGCAGCCCTCCGGCCTCAACCAAATAATCTATAAGCTCTTTATCCAGCGTCCTGATCATTACACTATTTGGAAAATCAAAATATATGTTTACTTTATTTTGAATTATAAGGCGGCAAATATCGATTGTCCTCTGCCTGTCATAAGTAAAATTATCGTCCATTATCCTAAAATAATTTATTCCGTATTCATCATACAGAAACTTTATTTCATCGAACACATTTTGCGCGCTTCTAAACCGTATCCTGTTTCCCATAACAAAACGCATGGCGCAAAAATTACACGCGTTGGGGCAGCTTCTGCTTGTCAGCAATGCTATTTGCCTACTGCTGATTTTTATATTTTTAGGATTAAACCATTTGCTCGTATCAGGCCATGTATACTTTCCAAGGTCAAAATATTCATAACCGGGGGCGGGAAGCGCGTCCAGATTTTCTATATATGATTTTTTGGGAATATGCCTGATTTTTCCGTCTATTCTGACAACAACGCTGTCTAAAGCGTCTACAGCGTTACGGCGCCCGTTCTGGGGGGGGGGGGGGTAAAATAATAATTGAGCAGGCGTGGAAATGCGTAATCGCCTTCGCCGAGTATTACGGCGTCTATTGTTTTACAATTTTCCATTATTTGTCCGGCGAAAATTGTCGGGTGAATACCGCCCGTTACTACGCTGATTTCGGGGAATTTACTTTTAATAAATTCTGACAGGCGCAGCACCTCAGAAAAAACCATTGAAAATAAGCAGTTTATTCCTACGACAGCCGGCGTTTTTTCCGACAGCAACGCCTCAAAAGATTCCATGCCGTTACCTTGTATATTAAAATCAAAAATAATAATTTCATCGCAGACATCCCTTGCCGCCCCACTTAGATACAGCAGCGACAGCGGAATCTTATTTATAGTTTCGCCTTCTTTTTCTTCATGCGCTTTAGGATAAACCAATACGATGTTTCTGTTTTGCATATTTTCTCCTTACGGTTTAAGTCTGTCCACAGCCGCCGCGTTTTTGCGGACTGTATCACAGCGTCCTTAATGGTATAGCGGAACGGCTAGACTTGTCAATACGAGCGCCAGGGCACCTTTGCGCGCCTTAATCGTGTCGCAAGCGCTGTCGCGCTTGTTTATGGAGTTTGTGCCGCAGCGCGTAGCGCTGCTTACCGCAAACTCCACACTGCGTGGGTTGGTATATGCGCCTGCCGCTTTTTTCGGCTGTACGCACTCAATGTTTTGCGCGCTGTTTTCGGGCCGGCTGTCGTAAGCCGCAAAGCGGCTTACTTATGGAGTTTGCGCCGCAAGCTATGCTTGCTTACCGCAAACTCCAGCCAGTGTTGGCGGGTGTAGCAGCTCACTCGTTCTCGCGCCACGGCCTGCCGCTTTTTCGGCAAAACGCGCTCAATGTTTCGCGCGCTGTTGTTGGGCCGGGGGACGGACGAAAAAGTGGCTATGTGCCGGAAAAGGTGTGGAAATCGTCTCCCCTTCATAGTTTCCATATCCGGCGGCGAACCGTAAAATTGCCGTCAGTTAATCAGTGGATGAAAACTATTATCTTAAACAATGGACGGTCTTACCGATGTTGACAACGGCTTGAGTCATACTACTTATATATGTTATGAAATAGGATTACAATTTGAAAATGTTTATCGGAGGCAACTTAATAGATGAAAGTTGGCATCGACACCTTTGGATGTAATGCCGGAATTTCCGGCGTTGGCGTATATTTACAGCAAATTTTAAAACGTATTCCCTTGTCCGGCGCTCTATTTGAGCTTTTTGGATGGGAATATGAACGCTATATATTCAAAGAAGCGGCGGAAAAAGGGTTAAATTTTGTAGCGCGGTGCGGCATATCCGGTAATACCGCAAATTTGCTCTGGCATATATTCAAATATCCAAAATTCGCGCTTGAGCGTTCTTACGATGTATGTTTTTTTCCGGCGGCGCACCGCCGTCTGCCCAGCAAGTCGCCGTGTTTGACTGTTGGTACCGTCCATGATATGGCCGCATATTGGGGAACGCGCCGGACACGCGAACATTTAGGCGCGGTTTTGCGGGTAGTGCTGCCAAATTCCCTAAGGCGGCTTGACCGTGTTATCGCGGTGAGTTCATGGGTAAAACAGGAATTGATAGATGTCGCCGGAGTAAAAGAGTCTCGTATCGATGTAGTGCCAAACGGAGTGGATCACGAGGTTTTTTACCC
>JAISZZ010000028.1 GCA_031284385.1 Treponema sp. | reverse complement strand
AAACCGTCCCGTTTACGCTTGCCGGTTTTGAACGCGAACTAGTCGAATCAGGCGGCTGGGTTGAATACGCGGATAAACATTATTAGTTTTTGTTGTATGGCTAATGTTTTTGACTATCTCGATTGGCGCGGCGATTTAAGTTTTCGCGCCGATCCGTTCAATGTTGTTGATAATATTATTTTTTCAATATTTTCTTACTATCCTTTTGATGGAATAGTGGGCCGTGATTTTACTGAAGCCGCCGTACCGATGACCGAAGCCGTTAAAAAACTTTGCGCGGCAATGAAAGGCGATCCGTCAATTGAACGTTTATTTCTTTTTGGGGAGCGGCAGAAAAATTTTTTGTTCCGCCTCGCGGAAGTCCGGCGCTACTCCGATTGTACGCTGCGCGGATATGTAAACAAAGTTGACAGCAGCCGTGAAATGCAGTTTGCGGTTATCACGATACAGATGCCGGATACTCAGGCGTACATTTCATTTCGCGGAACTGATGCCGCAATCGTCGGCTGGAAAGAAGATTTTAACATGATTTTAGACGAAGCGATACCGGCGCAGATCGAAGCCGCCGCCTACTTAAACGCCGCCGCAAAACAAATTGACGGAAAAATAAATATTGGCGGTCATTCCAAAGGAGGAAATCTTGCTGTTTACGCCGCTTCATTTTGTGATGCTGCCATTCAAAACCGCATCGAAACCGTTTACAGTAACGATGCGCCCGGTTTTAACAAATCGGTTACCGCGAGCAGGCAATATAAAAATATTGAATCAAAAATTGACTGTTATATTCCGCAGGGGTCGGTTATAGGGCTGCTTTTTGAATATGTAAAACATTATAAAGTCGTAAAAAGTTCAGAAACCGGACTCTTGCAGCACGATCCTTTTTCATGGGAATTAACAGGAAAAAATATGATATATATATCTTCAATTACAAAAGAAAGTCATTTTGTAAATAAAACACTGATGCAATGGCTTGAAAATATGGATCAACCCGCGCGCCTTATTTTTATTGAAACATTATTTACCATTGTAAACGAGGCAAACATAAAATCAATTCCAGATTTTACGGATAACACGCTTAAAAATACGGCATTGTTGATAAAATCTCTGCACAATGTTGACAATGAATCAAAAAAAATGCTGTTCAAGGCATTTTCGGCATTGTTTGAAATAGCAAAAAGCAACATATATTATTTTTTAGGCGGCAAACCGCCGATAAAAAAACAAAATACACCGGCTGTCAATTATGATACGATATAAAAACGCCAAACAAATAGAAGGCATACGCGAATCGTGCGGAATGCTTGCCCGTATGTACAAAGAAATGATTCCGCTGGTTCAGCCCGGCATAGAAACAATAGAACTTGACAAGTGGGCGCAACGCTGGATAAAGGCGCACGGCGGAAAACCCGCTTTTCTGGGTTACGGGCAGCCCAATAACCCGTTTCCAGCCGCTCTCTGCATCTCGGTAAACGAACAGGTGATACACGGAATTCCATCAAAACGGAAGATACGGGAAGGCGATTTGGTCTCGATAGACAGCGGCATAGATTTAGGCGGGTACATAAGCGACAAATCGGTAACCGTCGAGGCCGGCAAGGTGAGCGCCGCCTTCCACCAGTTGAACACCGTTACCCGCGAATGTTTGTACAAGGGAATAGAGGCGGCAAAGGCGGACAACCGGCTGTTTGCGATAGGCCGCGCGGTGGAAGCGCGCGCCGAAGCGGCGGGTTACGGCATAGTCCACCAGTTCTGCGGACACGGCGTCGGCCTTGCCGTACACGAGGACCCGTCTATATCGAATTGTCCCAAGGGTGGGCCTAACCCGCGCCTGCGGGAAGGCATGGTTTTGGCTATTGAGCCGATGATAAACCTTGGAACCGGCGATGTAGAACTTTTGGACGATGACTGGACGGTTGTTACGGCGGACGGCAAAGCGTCCGCCCACTGGGAACACACGATAGCGGTATTTTCAGACCACACCGAAATTCTTACGGAAGATTGATGCGACAGTTGGTAGGTCAGCTTGCGAGCGCTAAATTTTCTTTTGCGGATGTAAAAATTCCGGCGCAGGCCTGTACATTTTTTTCTTATTCCTTGCGTTTTGAAGCTTTGATAGCGCCAGCCAGCCGAAATTCTTCAAAACCGCGATTCGCAGTTTACTAGGCACAAGCCTGAAATAAAGTTCTCTAAAATACTCCATACTGAATTTAGCCGGTTTAATAATTTCGTTATTGTCCGCAGTGTTCCATATATCGACATAATCGCTCTGCAAAACGCTTATCTGGTCAGGAACCGCGCCTATTTTTCTGGATATTACAAATAACAGCGCGGGACCTTTTGCACGGCAAATATCTGTACGCATTTTTATTATTTTAGGGGAAACAACTTCGTACCACCGGTTAGATTCACAGCACATAAATATTTTTGTTTCCGAAAAACCGTTATGCTTATCCAGCAATGAAAAAAATAATTCGGGTGAAAATTGATAAAAACCGTGCCCAAAAAAATTATTGCATGGAGTCTCAAGTATCAAATGACCGCCCGTCTTAACAATATCCATACAATTTTTGATTGCCGCTGGATAATTGAATATGTGTTCCAGCGCACCGCCGTCCCACACGCAATCATACTTATTTTTTAATGCTTCCGGTACGGGCGTATTCATGTCATGTATTACATTCGCGCCTTCATAATTACTGTAATCAATCGAGTCGATTGTTTCGGCTCCAAAATGCTTAAAAACAGATTCCGCATAAATAACATCGGGAACTTTATTTACCGGCGCATACAAATCCCCCCCCCCCCCCAAGTTGTTCCAAGAATTTTCATTATATCATTTTTTTCCACCAATAAGGACTGCCTGCCCACCATCAAACTATTTTTAAATTCAACGCCGTTAGCCGCCGCGTAACGCATTCCCAACAAAGAATTTTTTGATATTCCCATAACTTTTCTCCTTTTAATTTATTCAGTAACTGCGGTTACTGGACGGTAACTGCGGTTACTGGACGGTAACCGCGCAAGACGCGCTGAGCTCCGTGCCATCCGTTGTCGTAGCCGTTATTATTACATTTCCGGCGGTTTTAGCCGACACTTTACCATTCTGATCGACCGTAGCTATACTGTCACTGCTCGATGTCCATTTTACAGACTTGCTGGCGTTAGTAGGTTCAACATTTGAGATAATATCTCCTGTTCCACCGGCAGAAAGCGTCAATGTGGAGGGATCAAGCGTAATTTTGGTAACCGCAGTACCGGAAAGCGCGACATTATAAACATCAGTAAATCCCCCGTCATTTGTGGTAACGGTAACCTTTACATTTGCTGACGCGCCAAGACTGTAGATTATCGCCATATTATTGTCCAGTATACGCATGGATGCCGCTGTGTTATTGTCCAGCAACCACGAAACACCCGCATTTGTCGCGTTGCCGGGTGTAACCGAAGCGTTCAATTTAACCGCCGGCTTGCCTGCCGCAGACGAGGGGTCAAGCGCAAGAGCTACTCCGGTTACGGAAATTACCGGAACGTTCGAAGGCAGCAAAAATATATTTATAAAAGTCGGCGAGCTGTATATGGGATTCAATGTTTGGACATTTATATCACGCATGACAATATACATCGATGTGTAGGCATAACGAGTAGCGCCGCTCGCCATATCAGTTTTATCCTGAACATCGGCGTTGATATTATCCGTTAAATTATCTTTACTAATAATATCATCGCTCGTCATAAACATCCTATTTACGGGCTTTGGGGTAAATGCACCGTTCCCGTTGGAGCGCAGCATATTACCGGACGAGTCTGTGGACAGCGAATAGTATTTCTTCGTTGTCATTAAGCTGGATACGCTGGAAGAATAATTGTTAGAGTCAACCGTGTACGGCTCAAACGCTTTCCAATCAGCCGCGAGCGTGGGGTTTACAGTAGTTCTTATGGCATCGGTGTTCACCGTCATTTCCATTTTATCGCTGAGATATATTCTGTAAAATATTTCGTACTCCACGCCTAAAGTTTTTGTTTGGTTCGCCACCGTCATTTTAGGCGGCGCTCCGGCAATAAAGTCCAGCGTGATTACGTCCGGCGTTCCTGGAAGTCTTATCACGGCATTACTGTTCATTGTTGTGGTTACGTTTGAAACCGGAGAAATATATGTGTAACTTTCTATCCCGCATGATGCCGCCATGAACAGCATTGAGATAAATACTACCGGTTTTCCGTTTAACATTCGTTTATGCCTTGCTATAAAATCCGGAGTCATTGCCCATCCGCGATAACTTCCAACGCAAGAATTCGTGAATGTGCCAGATTCGCCCAATCCGTATCTTCCGGCCATTTTTCTATCACAGCGCGATAGGCGGCAATGGCAGCTTCGTTATCTCCCTTTTTTTCTTCAAGCCGCCCTACAGAAAACTGCGCGTGGGCCGCCGCCGGAAAATCCCCAAAGCTAAGAGTTTTTTGATAATTTAACAGGGCAAAATCCGTGTCGCCCCGCGTTTCGCCCACAACGGCGGCGTTAAACAAACAGACGGGAGCAAGATGTGTCGAAGCGCCTTTCGCCGCTGCCGCAAGCCATGCGTCCTGCGACTCCTGCCATTCGCCGCGCTCGTAGTGAATATTCGCCGCCATAAACCACGCACGGGCAGCAGGATAACCGGAAGCGCTTTCACCGAAAGAGCGCATATCACTCAACAACGTTTCGATGTCTCCGGCTTCAACGCTCGTATTTGTATCCGCCAAATCTTCGCCGCCGTTTTCCGCCGCGCCGTCCGCTATATTCAAATCACCCTTTACCTTGTCATACCGCTCGGCAAGAGCGTCCAGTTTCGCAATTGCGTCTTTCTGTATTGCCTCGCCAACAAGCAATGTGACAATGATACCCGCCAATAAAACCAAAATTATAACACAAGATATGAGCAGCGGCTTACGGTTCTTTTCAAAAAAAGCGTAAAGACCGTCCGTTTTCGCCTCTCTAATATTAATATCATTCTTGGTATTTTCTATTTTTTCCATGAAATACTCCCGCAAAATTACAATTTTTAACGTTTGATTTTAAAGTCCCGTATCATTTTAGCTAAATACGTCCGCTGTATGTCAAGAGCCCGTGCGGTTTCGGTTTGATTCCAGTTATTTTCTTCTAAAACTTTTCTTATAAAGTGTTCCTTAAATGCGTTCACCGCCGCTTTGAGCGAGCGCGATACTTCCACCACGCCGGCGCTCAACACGGATACCGCGCCAAACATAGACTCCGCGTCTGGAAACATCTCATATTTCTGAATCACGCTGCCTGAAGCGGAAACGCAACCGCGCTGCACGCAATTTTCCAGCTCACGGACATTTCCGGGCCATGAATGTGCTAGTAAAGCCCTCATCGCCTCGTCCGAGAAGCCGTCAAACCGTTTTTTCATGTCGCGCATACAGTTTTCAAGGAAAAAACGGGCAAGCTCAGGTATATCTTCACTTCGCTGACGCAACGGCGGCACATAAATTGGCAATACATTGAGCCTGAAATACAGATCACTCCTAAATTTTTCTTCCGCTACCAGCTTTTCAATGTCTCTGTTCGTAGCCGCGAGTATTCTCACATCGACACTTTGCTGTACTGTCGCGCCAACCTTTTCAAACGTCTTTTGTTGAATCACGCGGAGGAGTTTTGCCTGCAAGTCTAGCGGAATATCGCCGACCTCATCCAGAAAAATAGTTCCGCCATTCGCCGCCTCGAAACGCCCGATTCTACCGCTCACGGCACCTGTAAACGCGCCCTTTACATGGCCAAAAAGCTCACTTTCAGCGAGGCTGGACGGCAGCGCGGCGCAGTTTACCCTTACAAAAGGGCATGACCTGCGGGCGCTGCGTAAATGAATCTGTTCGGCAACGAGTTCTTTGCCTGTACCGCTCTCGCCGAGTATCAGCACGGCGGAATCTGTACTCGCGATACGGTCTATCACCGCCAGTTTTTCGCGCATCACATCGCTTTTTGCTATTAATGTATGAAAAACGCCGCCCATTTCCAGTTGTTCATGTAAAATGGCGGCCTCATCCCGCGCTTTTTCATAATTTTGCGCGTTTTGCATGGCCAGCGCTGCCTGATTCGCGAATATTTCGAGCCACTCTAAATCTTCGCCGGAAAATTGCGCGGCATTTTTTTTGTTAATGACTTCGAGTACGCCGACGCAGCGTTCCTTAACTTTCATGGGAACAGCGATTATTGTTTTTGCCAAAAAGCCGCTCTGCTCAAAAACACCGGCAAGACGGCGTTCAGAATTATCAGTATCGTTTATTATCAGGGATTTATTATGACGGGCAACCCAGCCGGCTATACCCTCGCCTATTTCTATGCTCTGTTGTTCTAGCCGTACATTTTCAGAAAAACCGAACGCAACTTCAAAAAACAATTTATCCTGTTTTTCATCAACTAGCAACAGACAAACGGAAATCGCCCCGCAAAGCCTGCCGGCTGATTCAACAATACCGGATAAAAGCCCGTGGACATCAGAATAATCCGAATTTATCAGCGCACTGACTTCAATCAGCGTTTTGAATTTATCAGGGTCAATGCGCGTCAACATACTATTTTATGACATTATCGATGCCGCGTACCCAACCTTTAAGCGATACGCTACGCTTCCCGTGATTTAAGCATATCTCCGAGCGTAAATGTCGAATCGCCCGCCTCTTCCTCGGCCATATACCGCGAAATTTCATCACGTTGCGCTTTTTTCTTGAAATCTCTTACAGAAAAAGCCGCTTTTCGTTTTTCCGGCTGTAATTCGATAAGAACCGCGCTGACTTTGTCGCCCACTTTATAACCTTTGAGCGCCTCGTCCGCATCAATCTCTTTTTTATCCGTAAGGTTTGTTTTATGTATCAGGCCCTCGATACCGCCAGGTATTTTGATGAATACGCCGAAATCCGTAATAGAACTGACCTCGCCTTCTATAGTGTCCCCCGGTTTGTATGTATCCGCAAAACTACGCCACGGATCGCCTGTAAGCTGTTTGACACCCAACCGGACATTTCTATTCTTCGCGTCCGAATTCAACACGATAATCTCTATTTCTTGTCCCACTTTAAGCTCAGAATTCGGATGTTTGACTTTCTTCGTCCATGAAATATCATCGCTATGTAAAAAGCCGTCTATCCCCTCTTCCAACTCTATGAAAGCGCCGGCATTAGTAATTTTTACGACCTTGCGTTTTAGCCGTGCGCCTTCGGGATAGCGTTCCGAAAGGTTTGTCCACGGATTCGTCTTGACTTGTTTTAAACCAAGCGAAACACGCCCAGCTTGCAAATCGTAACCAAGTATCATGCACTCGACTTCATCGCCTATATTAATGACATCACCTGGTTTTTGAACTTTTCTGACCCATGAAAATTCAGATATGTGTGCAAGCCCCTCTATTCCTTCTTCTATCTCGATAAACGCGCCGAAGTCCGTCAACTTCGTAACTTTGCCTTTAACCACATCGTTTACATGGTATCGATCTTCAAAATGCACCCACGGATCATCCGTAAAATGCTTTAACGAAAGATTTATTCGTTTTTCCTCAGGATCCATCCTGATAACTTTTACTTTGATTTTTTGGCCGCGTTTTACAAAATCTTTGGGGCGCATTACGTGTCCCCAACTCATATCGTGTATATGCAACAAACCGTCAAAACCGCCCAAATCAACAAAAGCGCCGAATGACGTGAACGATTTTACAACGCCGTCAATCTCGGTTCCAACCGGAATATGTGCAAAGAATTCGATGCGTTTATTTTCGACAGTTTCTTCAAGCAATTTCCGGCGGTTTACGATTATGTTTAGTTTTCCATCGGAATACAGCCGCTCTATATAAACTTCGACGGTTTTACCTATCATACTTTCAGGTTTTTCAATACGCTTAACATCGGTTTGGCTTATCGGCAGGAATGCGTGAGCATCACCTGGCAGTTTGACATCGTATCCACCCTTTACCGTTTTTTCAATAAGGCATTTTACCGGTAAATGATCACTAAAAGACTGTTTTATGTCTTTCCACGCAAGTTTTGCGTCGGCTTTTTGTTTAGAAACGACAACTTCACCGTACTTATTCTCTTTTTTTTCGAGAATTACCGAAACGGTATCGCCGATTTTGGGAATTTCCGCAAATTCCCCGATAGGAATCTTCCCTTCCGATTTATAGTTGACATCAACAAAGACTTGATCGGCGGTAACTTGCATAATCGTGCCGGTAACAAGCTGTCCTTCTTCCAACTGCTCAAGCGCTTTGAAATACGCTTCATACTCCTGCTGCATTTGTGTCTGGGAGCTTTCTGCGGGATTCGCGGGTTTTCCCCCATTTTTAGCTTCCATTTCCACTTCCATCTGCCCCATGGTTCATCCTTTTAACCGTATTATCTCTTCTAATTTCTCATAAACTTGATTTATCGTCAAGTAGGAAGTATCAATATATATAACTCCATCCGCGATTTTCAAGCGGCCTTCCGGTTTATTCATATCCATAAAATCACGATTCCTTATAGAATGACGCACTTCCTCCATACCGAGTTTTGAAACCCCCTGCTCAAAACGCCGCCGCGTGCGCGAATCTTCCGAAGCGTCAAGGTAGAAGCGCGCCTCTGCGTCAGGGAAAACAACGGTTGTCATGTCCCTGCCTTCAACTATGATGTTACGGACATCCGCTATCCGTTTTATCAACTCGTTTACCATGCGGCGCACCGGCGGGTTAGCCGACACCTGCGCCACCGAGCGGTCTATCTCATCGCTATGCAACAACTCGTCCACATTCCCGCCATCCAAAAACACGGAGCCGTCCTTGTAATCAAGGCTGAGGGCGCTCGCTGTGCCTATCACCGCATTCCCGTCGTCCACATCCACGCCGCGTCTTACGCACGCGAGGGTAATCGCACGGTACAAATTACCTGAATTGACATAAACAAACCGTTTACCGTCATCAAGTTTCAAACGCCGCGCCAGCATTTCCGCCATCGTACTTTTACCCGACCCGGCAGGCCCGTCAATAGCTACCACCATACTTTACCTTGCTTTCATAATTATACCGTTATGGGCAACTCGTTGCAATATGATGATCGTTGATAATATCGTGCGATTACGGCGAGTTTGGGACAAGGATTTGAACGCAGTCTTATATGGGAAGCGGCGGATTTCAAGCAATCGAGCAAACGTTAGAGTGTTCAATATATCCGGTTCTTACCTTTTCAATATCGGGTCCAGAGATACGGTCAAGGCCAAGTGCGTTCCGTCGGGATTCAACGAGACTGTTCAATTCTATAAACATATTTTTATCGACAGATTCCGCAATAGGAAAGACATAACGCGCCGTTTCTTCCGTGTAACGAACTACAAACTCAGGTTTATTCACAAAACCCAGCGAAATCATGTTAGATATTCTGTCGGCGGATTTAAGCAACCGTGCGTTATAAGAGCCCTCTTCAAGGATGCGCGTCAAAAAATTCGCCTTTGTCTCATCTCTTTTGCGGCTCACTTCCAAAACTAGCTCGTACACGGCGGGGCTGTCGTAATCAACCGAAAGAAGCTGGTTGCGGTTAAATTCCGGAGCATCCTCTATGAGGTCATGAACTATGGAAGCTTTGAGCAGAACCGGCTCAATATACCCATAGTCGATAAGAATCGTCATAGTATCAAGCTGATGGCGAAACATATTGCCACCGCCCTCACGTGACTTGCCTATAAGCGCGGTTGCCAACTGCATATAAGGGGCAAGAAATATCTCTTTTAAACGCCACATCTTTTCATTAGTCATAGTAAGATTCGCTCCAACTGTAAATAATAAACATTCAAACTGATAATAGCAACAAGCCGGCGGCATCCGGACATACGGTGAATATTCCCAATTTTGAACCATTAGTGGCTGTCAACAAGCCGGCGGCCAGCCTAAAACCTATCAATATAATTATCGATACAAATCCATTGATAGTATACCAAAAGTTAAGCATATAGAAAAGCATATAGAAAAGCGCTGAATGCGCCGCGTTCTGCGCCGCATTCAGCCGGGCTGAAATAATATGAGTAGAAAGAGCTGTGAAAAAGACGGGGGGCGTGGTATAATATACAACAAAGTACCCAACAATGGAGACTTGTGGCGCAAGAACTCCCCACGCCGGAAGTACCTACGGGAGAAATGGATGGAGAGGTCAGTGATATGGGACAGATGGTTAACTGCGAATACGTGTGCGGGTACATAAATCAGAAATGGGACTTGAGCATAACGCCTGTGCCGGGAACGGAGAAACAGGCGGCCAACATGGAGTACGTCCTGCGCATGGTGGACTTGGCTAACTCAAAGCTAGGCACCATCACCACCTACGGCACCGGTGCTTACGCTACAAAGCAAGCAGCGGATACCGTTGCGACAAACTATTGCGTGAGTAATTTATGTAAAGAGGTTGTAAGGTTTATTGTGGGTAGCGGCGAAATGATATATAGAAGTAGTGATGAGTGCAATTGGAGACATGTTCATTTTTACCCTTATGCAGTAGTCGCTGCCTTTGGTAATGGTTTGTGGTTAGTTGGAGATATATATGGGGGGATGTCATATAGCAACGATGCCATAACCTGGACTACTGGAGAATCTTTATTAGGTATGATACGTAGTATAGCTTATAATGGTTCTCGATTTGTCGGGGCCGGCGCCCCATCAGGTGGGCAAGATACGGGATATATATATTACAGTCCAAATGGAAAAAACTGGACATTGGCTTTAGATGTGGACATTCCCTTTCAAAAAACGATTTCCGTTGGCAGCCTGTGGGTGGCGGTGGGCAAAAACGCAGTCTTCTACAGCACGACCAGCGTTATATGGAGTAGAGGGACTATTCCAGTAGCCAACTGGCAAAGCGTAGCCTATGGGAACGGCCTGTGGGTGGCGGTAGGACTGGACGGCGAAATCGCCACCAGCACGAACGGCATAATATGGGTTGCGTCTACGAGCCTAACGAATAATATTTGGAGGGACATAGCATTTGGAAATGGAAAATTCATAATAGTAGGGGATCGTGCCCTTGCCTATAGCAGTGACGGTGTAACATGGGAGTATAAAACTTTGGGGCTGTTATGGTCTAAGGTAGTCTACGGCAACGGACTATGGGTATCCATATCATCTACCATATCAGCCGAAAACCAAATAAACTCCGGACCAGATTTTCCTATTGGTAATTACTTTAATTTATTTTATTCTCAAGGATTAGCCTTAGCTACGACTTGATTATTTAAGTGTCTTATTACGAGGAAACCATAATGAAAAAAGCAACTGTTATTTTTATGTCTCTGCTTCTGTCTTGTGAAGGATTCTCTCAACCCCCACCCAACGAAAAAATAACGCCGGAAATTTCGGTCATAGATTTGGTTCAAGAGATAGTTGCAAGGCTTGGGCCGCAAGAACTCCCCACGCCGGAAGTGCCTACAGGTACGGAGGGCGGTACACCTCCTATATTTACGGAGGAGGATAAGGGACAGATAGTTAACTGCGAATACGTTTGCGGGTATATAAATCAGAATCAGAAATGGGGCTTGAGCATAGCGCCTGTGCCGGGGACGGAGAAACAGGTTGCCAACATGGAGTACGTCCTCCGCATGGTCGACTTGGCAAACAAGAAGCTAGGCGGCGCCACCGCCTACGGCACGGGCGCTTACGCTACAAAGCAAGCCGCTGATACAGTTGCGGTCAATGCGTGTATGAGCTTAATCACTTGGAATGTGAAATGGGTGATGATTGGGAATGCAATACAGGGCACTAACCAAGCGGCGGTTGCTTACTCTTCGGACGGTAGTACCTGGGACAGAGTTATGATGTCAAAAGTTATTAGTGGTAGTGGTAGTGTTGGAGAATTTACAGGCATAGCCTACGGTGACGGGATGTGGGTAACGACTAGGCAACAAGGTATCTATTCTAGCACAAATGGTATCTACTGGACGGGGACGCCCCCCCCTAAATCAAATTCTTGGTTTGACGTTATCTATGCAGACAATAAATTCGTTGCTGTAGGCTACGATGTAATTGGGTATAGTACAGATGGCATGAGTTGGACTATCTGTAATGTTGATTCTTTTTCAGCTTGGGAATCCGTAGCGTACGGTAACGGGCGGTGGGTAGCGGTTGGAGATACCGATGTTGCTATAAGTACGGACGGTATTAACTGGCGAACACGACACTATATCGATAATTACCCACCGAAATCTGTAACCTTTGGCAATGGGATGTTTGTGGGATACCGCCCCTATAACCACATCTACTATAGCACAGACGGGGAGGCTTGGGTTGAATCTGAATTACCTGATAATGACTTATACATAAGTGATATAACTTATGGTAACGGACTATTCGCGGTATCAGCCCATAATAAAATAGCCACCAGCACGGATATGGTAAACTGGCGCATAAAAATTTATCCAGATAGCTTTTATTCAAACTGTTTGACTTACGGCGATAAATGGGTGAGTGGGGCAGTAGATATTTATAGTAGCGCAGACAACAACTTTGATACATGGAGTATCGAATATAGCCAACCACTCGGCCCCGAAACAAAGGCTGAATGGCGTGATATATGTTACAAACAATAAACGAGAGGGGAGATAAGGATGGCGGTAATAGTAACTGTCTTTCGGTGGGCTTCACGCGTTCGCTCTTGCCGCGTCCTATGGTGAATTGTCCGTGTAGCTGCTTTACAGTAGTACGTCCTACTCCAGTTCACGGCTTGGATGCCTTTCAAAATTATAAAGCGTGTCGTTGACCATATTGGCAAAATCCAAAATGTTTTCGTGGCTTTCATTTTTTTGATAAAGAGTTCATTTGCTGAGGCTGTGGTTACTGTTGCCGCCTTAATGGTCGACTTAGGAACTGTAAGGAAATAACATGACCATTTGGTCATGTTATTTCCCTATTGCATAAGCAATTAAAATAAAATGCTGTGCATTTTATTTTTTTACAGTTCCTTACGCGCTTTCGTACTTCTCCACCGCCGCGTCCGCCTCCATCAGTTGAAAGCGAGTATCGTCAACGCGCAGTGAGACATCGAAAATGTAACCGAAAAAAGGTGTTTGAGCCATTGGACTTGTTCAAGAACCGTATGGGTTCTCTCACAAGCTGCAGCAACTGCTGTGCAAAATGCGCGGCAGGTTGCCGTTTTTAAGCGGAAGTTGTTCAAAAACTTCAGTTTTTGAACAACTCTATTAAATAATTTTACTTTAATATATTTACAGTATTGCTATTAACTCTTTTTAAAACTATATTCTTTACAATTACAATTATTATTAACAAATAAATTGCTATTACTGGCATTGCATAATACCATCTTCTTGGCTTTCCGTTTTTCCATAAATCCTTTGCTTGTTCTTTGCATTCTTCCATAATTTCCCCGGGAATTAATTTTAAAGAAACATATATAAAAAACGGTAATATTATTAAATCATCAAGATAACCTAAAATTGGTATAAAATCAGGTATTAAATCAATGGGAGATAAAGCATACGCAATAG
>JAISZZ010000025.1 GCA_031284385.1 Treponema sp. | reverse complement strand
ATGCTTGCGTAATTTGCGTTTTTTGTTAAAACTATAGTAACACTGGAGGAATTGATGACCAACATAAAAAATATACCGTCAAACAAATCGGCGTTGGCGCGGGCGATTCGAAAATTCTTCGAACACCGCGCATTATGGATGTATTTCTTGCTTGACGAGGCCCAAAAGAAAGGTTTGAACGGCAAAGATTTCGCGCCGCAGGCGATAAGGCGCTGCGGTTTGTACCAGGGCGGGCCAGCCGCGAATAAGGGCGCGTCTACAAGTCTAAAGACTCTGAAACGAAAACTTTTTAAGTTTCCCGGAAAATTAGTTTTCGAGATGAAATTTCTGCGCTGTACCGATGATGCCTTTGACGTTGATTTTCATTACTGTCCGCTGGTAAACGCATGGCTGATGCAGGGCTGTAGCGATGATGAGATAAGCGCGATGTGTGATTTTGCGATGTGCGGCGACAGGGGAATCGCGGAAGTGTTTGGCTGCGAGCTTGACCTGCCGAAAACCATAGCTCGTGGCGATGACCGCTGTTCAATACGGTTCAAGCGCAAAAAATAGCGGCGCGGGCTACAGTTTTGAAGGTTTATCATTTAACCGGCGTTTTGGAGAAACTGTAAGTGTAAATCGTGTTATTTAAGCAAGAGTCGTAGCAGTGAGCCATAGTTAAGTTTATGCGATTGCTGTTAAAAGTGTCAACCGGTCGCAGTAAGACATCGAAAATGTTACCGAAAAAATTGGGGGGGGGGGTGCCTCAAATTGAAAATGTTACAGAAACGAGCCCCCCTCCCCCACCACCACTGCGAATAAAATGCTGTGCAGTTCATTTTTGTACAGTTCCTAAGCTTAGTGCGTATCGCTTTCCATACGCAGCTTTTCACTGATAACGCGGGCGGCGGCTGCTTGCAGGCGTTCTCGTGGAAGGCTGCCATCTGAAAGCGCGGCAAGTATAGCGTTGTGGATGGACACAAGATTGCGCGGCCAAGCCATCACCATATCCGCGCCGGCTCGCAGAGCCATGACGGTTTTTTCTTCAGTGTCGTAACCGCCTGACACCGCGCCCATAGAAAAATCATCGGCTATGATAATTCCCCTAAAATCAAGCTCGCCGCGTAGTTTTTTTTGCATCACAAATTCCGACAGACTCGCATTTTGGGCGGAATCCCACGCAGGAACTATTACATGGGACACCATTACGCCGGAAGGCGGATCCCCGTCAATGAGCGCCGCAAACGGCTCTATTGCCGCGTTCAATTCATGTTCGCCGCCGCTAAGCCGCGGTGTCGCGATATGCGGATCAACCCCCGCGTTTCCCGGAAAATGTTTTACGACACAGCTTACGGATGCCGCCTTCATACCTCGTATGAAGGCGGCGGCGGCCTTTGCCGTGAAGTCCGGATCGGGTCCGTAAGAACGTGTTCCAAGAAAGTCGCGATTTTCGTCCGTCAATGTTTCGGCAAGCGGCGCCAAATTCATCGTGATACCCAGCGCGGCAATCTCTTTCGCCGATTCCGCCGCATCCTGCTCTATCGCCCGCAGAGCCGCCGGCCCGTTTTCCAGTTCCCAATAGGAAAGTGGCGCAGGCAGCCTCGCCACGCTCGCTTCGTTAAACCGGTACACATCGCCGCCTTCGTGGTCAACTGCTATGAACGGTTTTATCCGCCTGCCGCTGGTCCCGTCCGGCATGGTCAACACGGGGCCCAAAGCGGCAAGCTCTTCCGTCATTTCGATTATCGCCGGGCTGCCGGCGTTCAGATTCTTCCTAAAAAGCGCGATTGCCCCGGCTGGAACGCGCCGCAGACGCTTCCGCTCCCCTTCGCTCAGCGGTCCGCATGCATCGATTCCGGCCATGATTACCTGAGCGGCAAGTTGTTCGTCTGTCATCAATCGGACAATATCGCTCGCTTTTTGCAGATTGCGCTGAAAAAATTCGTCCCACTCCGCTTTTTCGTATGAAATTCTATCGACACCGGCATCTTCACTGCCTGCCATGCCAAGAGATGCGTTTTTTGAGCAGGCCACAACTAATAAAAGCGCGCCGCATATTGCGCCGCATATTGCGGCGCATACGCCGGCGCATACTGCGCCCGCATACACCGGCAAAATAGCGCCGGTTTTCGGAGTAGCGGCTTTCATACTTCGTGGCCCTCGCCATATTTTTCGCAGAATGACGTATCAAAAGCGCCAGAACGAAAAACATTGTGCGCTATGATGCGCCGTTGTGTCTGCTGGTTGGTTTTTACGCCTTCTATTATCAGTTCCGCCAGCGCCCTGTTCATGCGGGCAAGCGCGGCGCTTCTGTTTTCGGCGTGGACTATCAGTTTCGCTATCATCGAATCGTAGTATGGCGGCACATCCGCCCCGTTACACAAAAACGAATCAAACCGGATGCCGGGACCGCCCGGAATTTCCAGCCGCGTGATTTTTCCCGGACTCAGCGCATTGATGCGACATTCTATCGCGTGTCCCCGTACAGGCGTAACGCCGTCTTCAAGTTCCAGCCGGTTTTCCGTACAAGCAAGTGTTTGCTGGCGAACAATGTCAACGCCTGTAAGCATTTCACTTACAGGATGTTCAACCTGAATGCGGGCGTTTACCTCCATGAAATAAAATTCTTCGCCTTCAACAAGAAATTCTATCGTGCCGGCGCCTGAATATTTTAATTCTCCGAACAATTTTATCGCTCCTGCCGCCATTTTAGAGCGAATCGAGTCATTTATCGCAGGAGACGGGCTTTCTTCTATCAATTTTTGATGATTTTTCTGTACAGTGCAGTCCCGTTCACCCAGTATAGCGACCTTACCTCTGCCATCAGACAGAATTTGAAGCTCAACATGGCGAGGTTTTTCAACATAACGCTCGATGAATACTCTGTTGTCCGCGAAATTCGCCTCCGCCTCACGGATACACAGCCGCAGATTTACGGAAAGTTCCTCCATTGAGCGGACTATACGCATACCTTTACCGCCGCCCCCCGCCGCCGCCTTTATTATCACGGGAAACCCCAGCTCTTTGACGGCCTTTTCCGCCGCTTTCTCACTGCCTACGGCATCTTTTGTGCCCGGCGTCACAGGCAGCCCAAAGCGAACAGCCGCCGCCCGCGCCGCCACTTTGTCGCCCAAAAGTTCTATTACATCAGGTGAAGGCCCTATAAAACAGAGTCCTGACTTTATGACGAGTCTTGCGAAAGCGGCGTTTTCCGACAAAAAGCCGACGCCGGGATGTACCGCTTCACAATTCTGCCGGAGCGCGGCCATTATGATATTTTCGGGGACAAGGTAACTTTTCGCGGAAGGCGGCGGGCCTATGCAAACAGACGTATCGGCAAGTCTTACGTGCAGGCTGTCCGCGTCCGCTGTGGAATAAACCGCGACGGCTTCTATGCCCATTTCACGGCAGCTTCGAATTATGCGAACCGCTATTTCCCCGCGATTCGCTATTAACAGACGTTTTATCAATGCCGTACCCTAGAGCCTTTTTACCTCAAACAATATTTGGCCGTATTCCACCATATCGCCGGTTGAAACTTTTACCGCTGTAATCTCGCAGTCGAATTCGGCTTCCAGTTTGTTCATCATTTTCATGGCCTCAAGCACGCAGAGTATCTGCCCGGCCTTGACGGTAGAACCGGCCTTTACAAAAGGCGGCGCGTCAGGCTCGGAAGAAGCGTAAAACACTCCCACTATGGGGCTCTTGATGTACTCGCCGCCGGCAGGGACTACCGCTTTATTATCCGCCGGTATCGTAAGATGTACGGACGGCGCGGCTTCCGTCTGATGTTTTTGCTCAAGCGTCCGCGCCTCGTGGACCGGCGGGGCAGCCGTATTCCTTCTTAGAACAATGTGGCTGTCGCCATCCTTAAATTCAAGCCCGGACATGGAACTTAAGTTAAATTTGTCTATTAAATCGAATATCAATTTTTGATCCATGTATATCTCCTCCCGCATATTAACATGAATCACAAATTTAGACTATTATCCCGCCAACGGGTATGTCAGGTGTCATACTGGGCATTTGCTGGGTTCAGCTTGATTCTTTAATAAGGGGGGGCGCATTTCCAGACTGCCTGCGGCACATAGCCGCTTACCCTTCGCGCCCCCCTACGCCCGCACTTTGTTGCGGTCTACCCCCCAATCCGTTGCCCACCGCCAAAAAGAGGGGTCCGCGAATTAAACGAATTAACGCGAATGTTGGGCTGTGAAATGTCCACAGATTACGCGGATTACACGGATTATGTGGTATGGGGACAGGGCGACAGAATGTTCGTGTGGTTCGTGGTTTACCACCGCCGCGTGGAGTTTCGGGTAAGCAAAGCTACACGCTACCCACCCCACGTGGTGGAGTTTCTGGTAAGCAAACGCTACGCACTACCCACCCCACGCCACGTGGTGGAGTTTCGGGTAAGCAAACGCATAGCGTTTGCGACCGAAACTCCATAAGCAAGCCGCAAAGCGGCTTGCGACATTTACGGCGTTTCGTTTAAGGCGG
>JAISZZ010000024.1 GCA_031284385.1 Treponema sp. | reverse complement strand
TTTAATTTCACAGTTGTTCCTCCGCGTTTTCATCTGATTGTTCGTTTGTTTCTGTTGTTTCAGGTTCCATTGTTTCGATTTCTGCCGGTATTCCCAACATTTCATCGGTAATTACAAGGTAATATCTATATTTGATGGAATCATCGTTGTCAACTTCATTTTTCCGCAGCGTTTTTAAATCATAATTATATTTTTTTATCAGCGAATTATGTTTATAAAAAGATACGGATATAGTAATATCATCTGACCATTGCACCCCGTCAGGATGAACGTAGTGCACACCGGCAGTATTGCCTGATTTTACAAATGTTACATTAGGCTGCGGTTCTTCACCGGGCGGCACAAAAATCTGTATGTCTAAATCTGTTGTTGAAGTATTTCTAATTATAAAATCCACACCCACGCTAAGAAAACATACAGCATGACTTCCGCACGATACAAGGACGACGGCTATGTTTATTATCAACAAAAAAATAACATTCCTTTTCATTCTTAACCTCCTACCACAATCTATTGAGTATAAACCATTCGTTAAAATTTTTCGCTACTGTACGGGCATCATTTTCGGATATAAAAAAATTGTTGAAAGAATGTTATCTAATGCTTCAAGCTGCTTGCCAAATATTTGACTAAAACGCCGCCCCTAAAAAAATGCAGCGCATCTTGCAAGACTTATTCAAGAACCATAAGGTTCTTGAATAAGTCCATTATAAGCTAAACAGTTTGGTTTTGTAAATTAATTGCTGGCGCGGCATCAAAACACCGTCTGCACTCTGTATATAATTAAACCGCAATCCGTGTTTTAGGGTAATGCCGTTAAATGAAGCCGCTGACTGGGGGGTGGCGGAAGACGGCGCGTAAGCGGCGGCTGGAGACAGGGGGGACGGACGAAAAAGCGGCTATGTGCCGGCTATGGCATGGAAACCGTCCCCCCTTCCTTAATAATCAGCGTTGAAGACCCAGAAGCTAACAAGGACAACAACCGGTATACCTGTGTATTTACCACGCTGTTGGGGTGCCATCAGCCGTATATGCCACACGCCGTTTCCGGACCTTACGGCATGGCGTAAATCCAGCTCGCGGTACGCTACCGCGTAGCGGACTTTAACCCGCTGGCGGGTGGAAATAGCGCCCCCCTTCACATATTCATCGCATTATTGTTTAATGCCTCTTTTTCGTATAGACTTGGGAATAATAGCGCGATTTGCGTGCGAGAGGTGATTAAGGCGATGACTACTTCATATATCGAATCGGACGGGCGGTACGGGTACGATTTTATAAGCGGGGATTTTTTGCCTGAGGGCGGGGACGAGTATTATTTCAGGGACAGGCAGCTTGACTTGTTGTACGAAAAGAAGGGCGGACGCAAGCCGGAACATTTCCGTCATCTTACTGGAGAAGAGATTGCGAGGCTCATACAAAACAGAAATTATTCCGCGCATTGGGACGATATTTTTGTAACGGATTGTTTTAATACAGAATGTATCAAAGATAATTTTTTCGCGGGGCGTGTGCGTATAGGTTCCTGCGGCGGCGGGCTTTTGCGTTATCACGATTATGTCATGCCTGTAGGTATCACGCGCAGCAGAATCATTTCCTGTGATATTGGCGGCAACTGCGCGATACACGACTGTGCGTATATTTCACATTATATTACCGGAGACGGCGTTATACTTTCGTCAATAAACGAACTGGACACGACAAATCACTCCAAATTTGGCGAAGGGATAGTGAAGGACGGCGAGGATGAAACGGTGCGCGTCTGGATAGAACCCGCCAACGAGAGCGGCGGGCGCGGCGTGCTTCCGTTTGCCGGTATGATATGCGCCGATGCCTATCTTTGGGCGGCGAATCGCGGTGATAAAAAATTGATGGACGCGCTAAAAAATATGACGGTGAATTCGGCTGACACGCGGCGTGGCTATTACGGCGTGATAGGTCATGGCGTGATAATTAAACACAGCAGAACGTTAAAAGATGTGCGCGTGGGGGACTGCGCGTATATAAAAGGCGCGAACAAATTAAAAAATATCACGATAAAATCTGACGAAAAAGACCCTACGCAGATCGGTGAAGGCGTGGAGTTGGTGAACGGTATTGTGGGTTACGGCTGCCGTGTTTTTTACGGAAGCAAGGCGGTGCGTTTTGTGCTTGGCAATAACTGCGGGTTAAAGTACGGCGCGCGCCTCATTCATTCGATACTAGGCGACAATTCCACCATATCCTGCTGCGAGGTGTTGAACAACCTTGTATTTCCGGCGCACGAACAACATCACAACAATTCATTTTTAATAGCCGCGATGTTGATGGGGCAGTCCAACATGGCAGCCGGCGCGACTGTCGGCTCGAACCACAACAGCCGGGGAAATGACGGCGAAATAATCGCGGGGCGCGGTTTTTGGCCCGGCCTTTCCAGCGCGCTTAAACACAATTCACGGTTTGCGAGTTTTACGATGATTACAAAAGGAAGTTATCCGTTTGAGCTTAATATAGCGCTGCCGTTTTGTATGCTTACCAACAACAGCGAAAACACGCTGCGCTCCCTGATGCCCGCTTACTGGTGGATGTACAATATGTACGCGCTTGAGCGAAACAGTTGGAAGGCGCGCGCCCGCGACAAAAGGGTCTTTGCCGAACAGCATTTTGAAACGGACTACCTCGCGCCCGATACCGCCGCCGAAATAATCGATGCGCTCGTCTGGCTGGAAAGCCGCGAGGCGGACATTGACGCTGACGATAAAATTACAGTGCCGGGGAGGGTTTTTGAGCGGTCTAATCTGCCTTTTACCATTGTTAAGGCGCGGCGCGGCATCGCCGCCTACCGCGATATGCTCGTGTACTACGCGGTAAAAACGCTTGTGTACTATTTTTTTGAAAAGGGCGGTCTTAATTTTGAGGATTTTAACGCGGCGCGGCGCGAAAACATATCGTTAAAATGGGAGAGCTTTGGCGGCCAGTTGATTCCGCATGACAAGGCGGAAGATCTTCGCGCCGAGATACGAAACGGCGGCATTCACTCGTGGGAGGCGCTGCACGGGGAATACAGGTGTCTTTTGGCCGAATATCCGCTGGACAGGGCGCTTAACGCGCTGCAAGTCCTGCGGTTTTTGCGTGGCGGCGCTCCCATCACGCGGCGGGACTGGGCTGATGCACTTGACAGAGCCGCCGCTGTCCGCCGCTATATCGAGGAGCAGGTCTATTTCACCAAAAACAAGGATTATCTGGACCCGTTCCGCAATATAACTTACGGCAGCGATGCCGAGCGAGACGCGATTCTGGGTAAGGTTGAGGATAACCCGCTATTCAGCCATATCAAAAATGAAAGCGCGGTATTTTTTGAACGATTGGAGGCGGCGCGGCAGGCGGACATTCATTCAAATCTTTAAGGTAACGCTGATTAATTATTCTGCAATATCTGGTTTAATACCCCGACACAAACTTGTTTGTACGCTTGCCGCGTGGAGGCTCATTAGTTCATTATGAATGGGGTTGGGTGGGGGATTTCCATACTTATACGGCACAACCCGCCCATCAGCGTTTCCAGAACCATAAAGCAACGGTTAGTCTTTTTAATATTATATTTAATAAATCAGAGCGTAACCGAAAGGCCCAAAAACAGTACAGACATAATCTAAAAGGAATTATTCTATACCGCGCCGCAAATTTAAAAACAGGCCTAAGTAATTTCGGGGCCTCTCCATAATGATGATATTCAAAAGTTACAGAATCATAATTCTTTGAAAGCCATTCTAAGGTTTTATAGTCAAGAACGCCTTTTTCAACTACCATAGCGCCCTCTCTAAGATGTCTCAATTTCGGCTTTCGTATGCTGTATAAATCCGGATAGTATGTCATCGCATAACTTCCATATACCTCAAACTCGCTAAAACTTGTATTATTTTTGTCCATGGCGCTTACGATTTTCTCGTAAAAATTTGTTCCTGATAAATTTTTATTATTTTCAATTTTTGCCAGCATATCCAGCATACAATCCCTGTCTATCATCATGTGCTCCGCAATAAATGATTTTTCGGTTGGTCTTTTTACCGTACCGCAAAACAGTTTATTAATTATTTCGTATTCCGGGACATTGTAATACCCCGGTATCACGTTAAACAAGCACTTCCCTTCATTGTTCCAAAATACAATATTGTTTAACGGAATATTGTCAGAATCCCAAATTAGATAGTGTTTATGCTGACTCTTGTATGCGTATGCCAGTTTAAGAAATTGTTGAAAAAACCATCCGCCGCGTTCTGTTGTTCCCAACATACTCCCAATCAGTTCTTTTATTCTTGCCAGTGTCAGGCCTTCTAACAAAGTATCTTCGTCACAAAACTCTAAATTACCTATTTTTTCAACAAAATCTTTTGTTTCAATATTAGCAACAACAACAATTTTATCCGGTTTTATGTATTTGATTATATTTTCCGTACAAAAATGCAAATAGTTTAAGTCTTTTTTCGCAACCGGAATCATTACCTCAAACGGATGTCTGTTGTAATGGGGGGGGGGGGGGATTTCATAGCAAAAATTCTCCTTTTAAAAACAGAAATAAAGTTTTTGGAAACTCAAGTTTCCATGATAAATTATCATAAAACGTTTTTAAAAAAATGTCAATAGAGTTGTTCAAAAATTTCAGTTTTTGAACAACTTCCGCTTAAAAACGGCAAAATGCCGCGCATTTTGCAAGACTTGGGAGACAACCCATAAGGTTGTCGAACAAGTCCAATGAACCGCATTGCCCTTGTCAGAAAATGGACAATAACGAGTCCTCCATTATGCTAAAACCCGCCGTGGCTCAATCACCACAACCCGATACCAATGCCAAATACAAATGACAGCAGGTCAGAATCAAAGTTATAGTTTGCGTGTGCCAAAAGTGTAAACCCCCCGCCATAACCTATAAACCATGTAATACCCGCCCTGACCATGTTGAGTACAGGGTCTTCAAAACCTTCGTAGATGTAACTAGGGGAGGACATAGAATGAGATATTTTTTCTACTATAGGTTTTTGTTCCCACACAATTCCCGCATCCAGAGTGATATGCGGAAATACACTCAAATTCAATCCAAACGAGTATCTAAAATACTTTCCGTCCGAAACAGAGTCTCCATCATAATCGGAGTACAGGCTACTCCAATAATAATTTGGGTATAACTTACCCAAAAAAAACTCAAATTCTCCCCAAAAGCCGATATGTGCTATAAATATATCCAGTCCAAAACCTAAAAAAATCCCTTCCGCATTATCAAAATCTGGCGGAAAAGGATCGATAGTCGTAAACAAAGAAAATCCATCTTTTCTACTGTCATCAAAATGCTTATTTATAGCGAACCGGATTTCATCTGAATGGGTGAGTCCGTATCTGTCGCGGCCATTCCTGTCATAACCCGCCTTGTTATAGCCTTCACGGTCGCGCCCCGCTTTGTCATAACCTTGCCTGTCATATCCGAAAGGGTCGCGGCCTGCCTTGTTGAAGCCGTATATATCATAGCCGCCGGCGGTATATCCGGCGCCGGTAATTGGGGATATTTTTATATAGCCTGCGTTATCGGGGTCTTCGATATCAACGCCGTTCACCGTTTCAATGGTGATTTTTAGCACATCCCCAATGTCGTTTACCGGAACATCCTTAAAAACGCCTGTGCCGGCGGCGTTTTCCGGCTCTGTGTAGTTATAGCCGTAGATTTCATTGAACAGAAATACATTCGCTGTACCTATCCTTTTTCCCTCTTTGCCGGTGAGCGCCGCCTCTATTGCAAAAGTCCGCCCTTCGCCCGCCGTCCATTGGGGAACGGCCCATTTGTACCCCAGAATTTTATCGTCGGCCTGTACTCCGGAAACCGGCGCTACGGCATACTCCTTTCCCGCCTCATTTACCCTGCCAAGCTGTTCCTGTATCTTGTCCAAACCCGCATTTATGCTCACAAAACCCTGCCTCATCGTTTCAAGGCTGTCGAGTATGCTTTGTATCACTTTGAGGCTGGCCGGTACGCCTGTCGTGGCGATACGGAATTGTAAATTTATCGTTTCCGTCTGAAAGTTTAGCTCCCCGGTCCGTTCCAAGGCGGTATCGTAAATGATTTCAAAGGGCGGATTGCTTTTGTAAAAATCCTCACTTTCATTCAACAGCGCGATGAGTTCCCACTGTTTGTCGAGCAGCGTTTCCTGCTGATCCAACAGAATCATTCTTTGACCGAGCAAATACTCCTGCTGTAGTTGAATCGTTTCGCGGCGCGCCTTGTACTGGGCAATCTCATTTCGCGCGTCCTGCCCGATATTTCCGGTTTGAACCGGAGCGGATAATTCCGGTATCGTAATCTCAGTCGCGATGAATATGGCAGCCTGATATGCCTCGAGCCGTTCGGCGGCCTCCAGCAGGGAAGGATCCAGCGATTGCGCCTCGTACAGGTAGTACATCGCTTCAAACGTTGTTTTGGGCGTAGCGGCGCTGTTCTGCGCCGTTACGCCTTTGGCAAGGGCGGTTTCAGCCTGAACGGAATCCAAATCCCGCGCCGCTTCATACAAAGCATCCCTACCTGCCCCTGTAAGTTCAACGCCAATCTGCGTCAGCAAGGAATCGGCGGCTTCTTTGGCCGCGTACATACTTTGTATGTTGTCCCGTGAATACACTTTGGGGCCGAATGACGCTTTCCGCTCTCCGGTTTCAGGGTTTGTAAGGGCCAGTTCAAGTAAAAATGTCATCGAGGCTGTTTGTGTAAGCGAGCCGGTTAAAATATACTGCGCGTTGGTTAAATTGCCGATGCGGATATAGTCGTCATCGGAAAAATCTCCGGACAACGACAAATTTTGCTCTTCCAGTACCGTGTCAAGGTGCTGGCGGTCAAGCACGGTTATATTTGAAAACCGGTTGAAATCGCCTGTTAAAGACCCTTGTATCATCGAAAGATACCATGACAAGCCTTTTGGAATGTTGACGCCCTTGGGCTGCAAAACGGCTATTACCAGACCTTCCCGCCCGTCGCCGTCAAAAAACGGCTTCCCGGCGTAGCTGTGTGCCTTGTCGCTTTGCGGAGACGAGGCGCACCCCGCCATGATAAAAACCAGCGGCAGCATCCGTAAAAGTTGTATCAAATTTAGCGTGGAACTTTGACAAGATTTATATTTCATTTTCAAACAGTTCCTCGCGCCGACAGTAT
>JAISZZ010000173.1 GCA_031284385.1 Treponema sp. | reverse complement strand
GCAATTTAAACTGCATCGGATGTAGTCATTTCTCAACACTTGCGCCAGAGCAATTTATTGACATAGAAAAATATGAAGATGACTGTAAAAGAATTGCGGTGTTAAGCGGCGGCGACATTAGGCATATAAATTTATTAGGCGGCGAACCGCTTTTAAACCCGCATCTCACCGATATTATAAAAATATCGCGTTCATACTTTCCAGAGTGTACGATAAGAATAGTTACCAACGGACTACTGCTAAAAAATCAGCCGGATGAATTCTGGGAATGTTGCCGCATAAATAATGTAATAATTGCAATATCTGTTTATCCTGTAAATATTGATTACAATTTTATATTTTCAAAAATGGAGAAGCACAATGTGCAGATAGCCTTCGCCACAGATAGTAAATTTCTATCCAAGGGAGATAAAGAATTACCATTCGATCATCACGATATAAAATGGCGGAAGGTGCCCATCGATATTGGCGGCGGGCAAAATCCGTCTAAAAGCAATGCCCTATGTACTATGACACCTTGTTACCAATTAGTAGAAGGAAAAATATGCAAATGTCCTCGTGTAGCCTATGTGAAATTCTTTAACAGTTATTTTAACGTAAATCTTAAAGTAACGGAAGATGATTATATCGACATATACGAAGCAAAGACTATAGATGAAATACAGAATAAACTACGCAAACCAGTTCCATTTTGCCGTTACTGCAATATGGATGGTCAACCGCAATACATCAAATGGAAAACCACAAAAAAAGAAATCTCCGAGTGGGCTGACAGCTAGAACAATATTTTTATCTGATTTATAATGGACTTGTTCAAGAGTCTTATGGGTTCTTGAACAAGTCGCAGCAAATGCTGTGCAAAATGTGCGGCATTTTGCCAACGGCATCCGGCAGAGCCGCCTTAAAGCTCGATTTATGAAGGAGAATGTATGATTGACACATTGGAATGCGGTTTTTTGCAATTTTTCATTAAGATTTATTCAAATACGAAGTTTTTTAGCCATAAGATTCGCACTTCAAAGAGAATTCTGCGTGTAATAAAGAAAATAGGAGAAATAGCATGAAATATCCCCCCCCAACACCATTTAAACATTCCCCGCGCGGAATATTCAATTCCGGAAAATTAAATATTTTTACGGCCTTAAATTCTGCTTTGCTGTTCATAAGAAATCATATGCCGGACAGTTTGGTGTATTCAAAGTTATTAGTTCCGTTAAGAGCTTTATATGGATATATTGCAAGAAATAAAAAACAAGAATTGTTACATTTTGATGTACATATTGCCGAGCAGTGCAATTTAAATTGTGTCGGATGTCTGCATTTTTCAACACTTGCGCCAAAACAGTTCATTGACCTAGAAAAATATGAAAATGACTGTAAAAGAATTGCGGAGTTAAGCAGCGGCGGCTGCATGGATTATATTGAACTTTTGGGCGGCGAACCGCTCTTAAACCCGCAAATTGTTGAAATTATGAAAATATCACGGTCATATTTTCCACAATGTACAATACGTATAGCTACGAATGGCACATTATTAAAGAATCAAACTGACGAATTCTGGGAATCTTGCCATACAAACAATATAAGTATTACAGTATCGGTTTATCCGGTAAATATCGATTATGATTTTATATTTGATAAAGTTAATAGGCATGATGTGCGGATAGATTTCCGGGCGGATATTGAAATTATGCCAAAAGTGTTACAGAATCGCAGTCTAAGTCGCGTGTTAAAATGGCTGAGGTTGCCTATGAATATTGACGGCAGGCAAAATCTTTTAAAAAATAATGCACTATGTCCTTTATCAAATTGTTTTCAATTGGTGGAAGGAAAGTTATACAAATGCGCCCGGACCGCGTATGTAAAATTTTTTAACAACTATTTTAATGCTGAGTTTGAAGTAACTGAAAACGACTATATTGACATATATAAAGCAAAAAATATGGATGAAATACTGGATAAGCTGCGCAGGCCGATTCCATTTTGCCGTTACTGCAAGACGGACATCCCTCAATACGTTAAATGGAGAACCACAAAAAAAGAAATTTCAGAATGGGTAGAATAATTCTTCATATCCAGCTATGATAAGGACTGATGAGCTATAGAGGATGCGGCGGTCGCAATGCCGTCCTAAAATCCGGCAGTAAGGAGAATATCATTATGGCTTTATATTCCTAATTAAATGTATAATACTATGGATACTAAGTCTAAAGGTAGACGCTTCGCATAAATGGACTATGCGCGTTTCGTGGCTGAAGACCCCCTCGACATCCGTTGGCCCAACTCAATTGCCGCGCAGATTCGCACGGTTCAAACCGAATATTTGGCCGGTAGTATGTGTTCAATATTGACAGAATTGGACGCACCGTCCGGCGGCTTTCGATGGAGCTGTTGCAGCGCCGGATATTTTCACGCCCTATCCACTGAAACCAGCGCCGGATACCAACTTTTACCGTCCTGTAGAATTTATCCCATCTGTGTGCGGTTGTAAAATTTAAGGGACTGTCTTATAGTTAGAGTATGACATCCGATCAGGAAGAGGCATTGTATTCATTTCTTGACGACACGAGTACAGCTTTTACGCTTAAAGATGTAACATCAAAGATACGCGCAAAAGATTCTAAGCATTTTGGTCGTTTGCAGGCGGATATTGCCAATCTTTTTAACAGCAGGCGGCTTGCGTTTCCCATTGAAGAAAACAAATGGCTGTCCCGCCGCGGACTTTTCTCCGGTGCGAAGTTCGTTATCACCCCTACACGGACGGAACTTTTAAGCGGAATCCTTATTCCGGGACACCGCTGCGTTCCGTTCGCTAATCCTGCCATTCCTCCGCAAGAGTATAAATTTCTCTGGAATAACTCACCTGTCGCCATGTCCGCTACAGAAGGCTCGCCGGAAGAATTTTATCCATTTTTTTCGATTTATGGCGAGGAGTACGCGCCCCAATACATAGCTCAGGAAAATCCGGAAAACGAGCTTGCATACAGCCTGGACCCGTTTGAAGAGCCGAATGAAGTCTCCATCAAGACGTTTGATATGCGTAATGTGTACCGTGAGGATGCCTTCGTTCCGGGCGATTGTTTTTTCGTTACAATCGAGGATTGGAAAAACTGTGTGTTTAAGCTGACGCATATTACGGGAAAAGCATGGACGGATGCCGCCCTTAACGAATGGATGGATATTGCGGAAAAGGCGTTTTTCCAGTCGTTCAAAAATTTGGGGCCGGGTTTTACGACCGATGAACAGATAGCGTGGGCATACTTTTACGGCGGCAAACGGATGATGGATGTTCCAGCCTATTCGCTTGAAGATTTTTTGTACGAAAAAACAGATAAATTTTTGATAGTTCCGTTTGGGTTGGAATCGCGTTTCTGGTACGCGGGAAAAGAGATACCGGATTACCGTAAATTGCGGGGGATAAAGACGCAGAGCGATGAAACGCCTGTTGAACGCCTGTTATTTCAGCATAATGTACCGGTTTCAGAGTATGTAGTGCAGTCGTATATACGTGATGCGATATTCCGCAAAGACTGTAATGCCAACCATATCTTGGAACGCATAGTTCCACCGTCCTGTTATATGAGCAGTTGGGACAAAGAATACCTTTTGGCGTATTTGTCCGATACTTTGAGCGAATTTCAGAGTGTTTATTCTGTGTTTACAGATCAAAAAACAGGCCCGATACGTCAGGAAGTATGCGAATTGCATACCGCTATAATCGATCTTGCCGGACGTTTGCGGCGTGACGGCATTGATTATTCAATTCTTCCAAAGCATACATTCATTATTCTCTCGCAGATACAAAACTATACATCCAGTATTCTCGAAGACCTTGATATTGAAGAGGAACCGCAGGAATTTGAATTATCTTCTATCAGCAATTCTATCGATGACATGATCAATATTTACGATGAAATAAAAATTATGATAGATAAATCCCGCGACACATTCCGGCGAAACAATATCACGTTGGTAAGAAGCGATGCCTCAAGCGCCGGCGCGTGGCGAACCGCTCAGATAAGCATTGGCGGTACGGATGTTTGGCGGCGGCTGTTGCTTCCGCAGACCTATACACTAACCGATTTACACCGTGTCATCATAAAACTTTTTGCGTGGAGCGGCTTGCAGACGCATAAATTCACGCTTGATTATATAAGTGGAAGCGATTTGCTTGACAATGAAAGTGGTATAAAAGAGGCTATAACCATCAAAGATCTGGCATCTAACTATCTTAACGAATTAAACTATGAGTACGGAACGCGGTGGACTGTTAAAATTATTTTTTCTCCGTGCGGCGATTCAAACGTTGAAAAACCGCGCTGTATTGCCGGAAAAAACTCTCCACCACCGGAAACTGTCGAGGGTCCGTTGCGCTTCCGGCGCTTTATATCAGCTCTGGAGATAAATGATGAGCCGGAAAAAGAAATAGCGCAAAAGGAACTAGGCAGAGGCTTTGACCCGTCAGCTTTCGATATAAATGAATGTAACAAATTGTTGGAAGATGCGTTAAACTGATGGTATTCCGCATGATACCTTGTTTACAGGCTAAATTTAAGTTATAATAGTCCAAAATGAGTGACAGCAACACATTTAACAACCTTTCATCGAGTTTGCCGCACAACGAGCGGTTAAAACTTCTTAAAAAATTGGGAAGTTTTGACGAGGAATCGAGCCGTCCGCTTATAGCGCTGGAAAAAGAAATTTCGCCGGCGGAGAAATCTGAAGTTACTTACGCCCGTCTTCCATGGCACAAACGCATCTGGTTCATATTTTTAAGTTTTTTTTCCGGCAAAACACCATTGGATATGTATATCAATTCGCAGATTTCGAATATAGGACGCAGTATTGACCAGATAGCCCCAGCAACGTATGATTGGCAAAAATGTATGCTGCGCCAAAATTTTCACACAGAGCTAAAGAGACTAAAAGATGCCGCACGTTTTTTTTATAATATGATGGATTCTCGTATCAGCCGGGATCTTGGGGAATTTTTAGTTTTTCTGGGTTCTTTTGAAATGCAGGAACTTCACGCAAAACTTTCCGAAAAAACATCGCCTGAAAATTTTATGGCGGCGAATCCCGGCATTTCTGATATTAAATTGCGTCAAACGGCGATAAACTATATTGAAACAGAGATTAACAATATCAGCAAAGAACACCGCGTGATAATGTATGATGACGCGCATACGATTTTCTGCTTGAAGCAGTTGTCGTCATATCTTTTTGAAAGATTCATAATGTCATTTAGCCATGACAACATGGAGATGTCTATGATATGTCCGGCTGGAGTTGTTAAAAGTTTAATGGTTACACTTAACAATATTCTTTTTTCAATAAAAAATACGCCGTCAGTTACGCTGTTAAGTGCAATGTTCATGTTTCATATGTCAAAACAAGAAAATGATGATGATGATAATATGGAATCTGAGCTTCAGGAATATATGAAGCAGGCGGAGAAAGCGATTGATGTAATACGTTCCTTTAACCAGCGAGTCCCGCTGACGCGCATTCTGCGCTGCATAATGCGCGATACAACGTATTCACCATCGGAATTAGCAGGTGGTGAAAATTGGATAGTGTTATTCCGCGCCAGTTGGATTGAAAATGCGACTCACCAATTTAATGAATTTATTAAAGATCGGTACCGTACCAACGTACAAGAACTTTACATTGAGCTTTTCGGAGATTTTGTTCCAGATCCTTTTGAAAATGTAAGCAGCGGCGAAGATGATAATGACAGCGGCATACCTGTTAACAATATTAAATCCATTTCGTACCTGCTGATATTCCACAAACTTATTTTTATGCCGATTATAAATGTGTATATCAGGCCGATTTTGATTGACGGCGATTTTGAAAAAAAAGAAAATAAAATTGAGTTTACTGAAGCGTATAACGTGCTGATTAAATTGGATGATGTTATTAAAACATTTGCGAGACGGATTGAAAAAAACGGTGATATGGGCAGACGATGGGCGGCAATTATGGGTGATGCACATTCAATTACAGTGCGTCATAGAAAGAGCGCCGCTATTTTGGAGGAAATCAATCATTCGGCGGATGCCATTATTTTGGACGCGCAAAAAGCTCTTTTATCGCTGGAAAACATTTTAGGCGGTATTCTAAACCCCGGACAAGAAAAATATTACAGTACACTGTCTAATATGGCAAAGATAAGTGGAAAAGGCACTCAATTTACGGACGGTTTGAAAGAAGGACGGGAAAAGCTGAAACAGATGCTTCTGTTGATAAAAACAATTTCTGATATAAATGAAATGGAATGAATATATCTGATAATTTTAATTTGTACCCGTTTAAGATAGAAGCGGACGGTGGAAATTACGCTTCTTTTTCGTTTATTTATGACGGTAAACTGCTTGATCAAATTTCCTGCGTGATCACGCTGCGGACGGCGGGCGGCATGAGCCTTGCCGCCGCCCGTGAAAAATTTTTTTCCGAATTTGGTACGCGGGATAAAAAAATCTTTTGCTGCGCCCAAGCGCATACCCGCAATGTAGACCTTGTTACAGAAAGTGATGGCAGGATACGGAGGGATGCTGACGGACTCGTTTCAAAAGGGCGCGGCATCGGCCTCTTCGTAACGGTGGCCGACTGTCTGCCTGTTTTTTTGTTTGACACGGTAAGCGGCTCGTTTTCTGTTCTTCACTCTGGTTGGCGCGGCACAGGAATCGTGGAAAACGCGCTGGCGTTAATGAAAAAAGTTTATCACTCAAAACCGGAAAACGTAGCAGCGGTTTTAGGCCCCTGCATACATTCATGTTGTTACAATGTTGATGAGGAACGCGCCCTCTCTTACAAAAAAGAATTCGGCGGCGGTGAAGAAATGCGGGTATTTCCGCTTGGCCCCGTAGTTCAGCATAAAAAAAACGGCGCGGGAATGGGATGGTATATCGATATGCAGGCCGCAAACGCTGCGCTGCTTGCTAAAAACGGAGTACGCAACATCGCTTACTGTGTAAATTGCACATTTACAGATGAGATTTTTGGCTCTTTCCGCCGCGAAGGCGCGAGGGATTATACAAAGATGATCGCGCTCGCGATGGATTCCGGTAATGCCGGAATCCCTGAAGCCTGAGTGTCTGTAGTTAGGGAATATTCCCCTCTCAAAATATAATTGCACCCACGTTAATTAACTTGAATCTGCGCCAATATAGTTGTCTGTCTCGACAAGCGCTCGCGGTAAACCTTATAATAAATTATAATAAAGCTGTAAGAAAATTACAGTGATGACGGTGTGTAGGCGGAAATAATGGGTATCAGAGAAAAGTTGTTCGGGTCTCTGGATTTTGATAAAATCGGAGATGACAAAGACTTCAAAGAGGCCTCTACGCGGGCGGTAATTATAGACCCAATCCTCAAAGAGCTGGGGTTTACCCATGAAACCATTTTGCGCGAAAAAGCCTTGCAAAGTCCCTTCCTGCGAACCGGAAG
>JAISZZ010000099.1 GCA_031284385.1 Treponema sp. | reverse complement strand
GCCGCCGTATTCATTCCGCAGGGCTGTCAACATATCTTTCGTTACCGTTTCATAGTCGGTTATGTAATTTTTACCCTCCGTAAACTTCCCCACATTCAGCTTGTCAATGGTTATGCCCTTATCATCTACACGGTATTCAATCTTTCCCATAGAAGAGCCCTTTGAAAATGGGTCGAGCAGTTTTACCGTTCCCGGTTCAATGCCGTCTGCGATGGGTCTCTCAAAAGAAATATGCAAATCGCCGTCTTTGCGCCGTCTCATTGCCGCAGGATACATTTGCGTAGGCTGTACGTTTTTCAATTCTTTCGTGAGAAGGTCAGGCTTCGGGTTTAGTGCAAAATGGGTTTCCGCTATTTTTTCTAGTTCTGCTTTTTCTATTACATTCGTTAATCCCTGTTTCTCTAAAATGCCTACGGCTTCCTGTGGGGTATTCGCCGTACTAAAAGCATCTTTCATATTCTGACCATAGACTTTGGCTTCCGCCACGCCGAACGCCGTTTTCACTCCGGCGATTGGGACTCCGGTAATAATAGAGAGGGCTACGCCGCCTGCAAATGAATTTATAAGAGGGCCTTTGTGTTTTTCTATTTCCTCGAAGTTAGCATTATGATATATTATTTCCTGCCGCGCCGCCGCGATATCAAGGAAGGCGTTATTTCCAAAATCTTGCGCCACTTCAGTAAGTCCCTGAAAAGGTGCCTCCGCTATGTTTTCTAAGGTTTCGCGCCCCAGTCTTGCGATTAAAGCCCGCATTGTTGACTTATAACCGCCATTATTAAAAAATATTCTGGTGCCTGCTTTTATCAAGGGCTTAGCTAGGAGGCTTTCAACAGGTAAAAAGCTGCCTAGCATATCGGCAGCGGCCATGAGTCCACCGGCGCCCGGTGCGGTAGTAAACGCGATCTTTTCGTCTATACCGCTTTCTATCATATCCTCCATAGCATAGCCTGCATAAAGTTTGTACGAATCATAGAGGGTGAGCGCGGTGGGTATTAAAGTCCCTATGCCTTGAATAACCCCGGTGGCGGCTCCGACACCACCCACTGCCCCTGCGCCGACGGGACCTCCCACCAGGCCTGCGCCTGCGCCCACCAATGCTCTTGTCGCTACATTTGCCGCAATACCGGCAGCCGCGCCTTTGATTATTTGTTTATCAACAAATCCTAAAGAATAAACCGTATCACCCAGTAGTCCTACAAAAGTATTAGATGGTATGCCCTGTAGCGTTCTGTCACGTTCCATACGCAATTTTTTTAATGCTTCCTCTTGTTCATCTGAGCGTATTCCTTTTGATCTGTCGAATTGAATTTTTGCTATTGCCTGATTCGCCTGCGACCTATCGTAGGCTTTTGAGATATAATCAGTCCATTTATCAGGTTTTACAGTATATGGAACCAGGGCTTGGCTAAAACGATTTATGCTTTCCGCTCTTGTATCCTCTCTTACAAATTCAGGTAACATTCTTTGTAAAAAAACCTGCCGCTTAAATACATCAGCAGTAAGGTCTCGAACTGCTGTATTATTTCCGGCGAGGTTCAAAACTCGTTCCATACGTTCCTTGTTTTCCGGAGTAACATATTGAGCTATCTGGTCTAGGCTTTTGCTGCGTCTGTCTCTTTCCTGCTCTGTAATGGTCTGTATACCGGTTTCGTTTATATTATATGGATCCATTTATTCACCTTTATTTTATTTAGGAGTCGTAAATAATTGTATTCTTGAGAGTTGATTGTCTCCCCACGCCGGCATTACGGTTGCAAAAAACTGTGTACCTTCTTTAGTAATAGTGTATACATCATAATCACCATTATTTTCAACTTTAAATTCCATAATAGCGCCGCCTGATTTTTGGCCAGGTAGTACAGTCATATTTTTTATCTCATCATCGCTTAAATTAAATTTTCTCTGAATATCTCTTTTTACTGAATTGACGGTTATATTGGCTGTCGCGTCCATGCTTTCGTCTGCCAGTATGTCCATAATATTTGTGTTATTTCCTTTTTCCATAATATCGCTAAACATATTCATTTTCTTTCTTGCATTTGCATTATCATATGTAGGCATAATCTCTTGATTAGATATTTTAGTAATTGTTTTTTCCGCGCCCGTATTCATATCCATAATGTCCTTGCTATTTTTTAATAACTCGGCTTGGATATTGACCATACGATTTTCGAGGTCTTTTTTATCTCCGCCCTGTATCATCTCCCTTATAGCCGCCATATTGACAGTTCGTAACAGTTCATTATATGCGGCTTGTTTTTCCGCCGGGACTTTACCGTTCAATTCTATTTTCAGATTTTCCCTTACATCCGTTTCCATTTTCAAAAATTGATCGGCTACGGGCCCACTCTCTTTCATGTTCTTTGTGATAGATCGCAACATAGAGTCCGTCACCATCCAGTCAATTTCATTCTTTGAAAGAGGCTTGCCGTCAGGCTTTTTCCATCCAGACGTTTCTATTCTGGAAACCATATTATCGTATGCCGCGGATATATCGACGGCGCCGCCGTCAAATTCCGCTTGTATAGTGTCATACCACTCGTTCGCCCACTTATCAACAGTTTTTGAATTCAGCCCTCTGTCTGTTTCTGTTACCGGTTCCAACATTTTTTGAGCTTTTAAGAATTGGTCTAGACTAATATTACCGTTTTTATACTCCGCGAGCGCCCTAGTGCGCATTCCCTCCCTTATGTTTTCCGCTGCGCCATAGCCGCCATTATTATCAAGCAACTGCGCTTCGCCTGCGGTCGTTTGATATTTACCATAATTAAAAGCCTGTACCTTTTCTATTATTTGAGCGCGTCCCAATTCTACGGATGCATTATAATCATCCATCATTAAACTATTTCTAGTGGAGTCGTTAGGATGTGATTTTTGCAATATCGCTTGTAATGCGCCGCGCCCTTCATCGATTGCGTCAAGTATGCCTGAGCTGGCAGGTATTGTTATCTCGTTACCATCCTCGTCTTTTCCTAATTCTTCATCCGTTCCTATTAGAGTCCGCATATCTATCGTGCCGTCCGGTTCTGCGGCTTTCAGGGCTGTAGTAAGTAAAAAGCTATTATGACTATTTACCGCTGCGGACATTCCTGATTTTATGGCGTTATCCCATTCTGAATATGGGACATGGTCCATTAAAGAATCTGCTGCATAAATAACGGTGCGCAGTCCCTGCTCTAAGGAATAGCCGCCCTCCGCTTCCCCGATTGCTATTTTATTTATAGCGTCCGACATTCTATTTTGAGCGTTTACAATTATCCGTTGTCTTTCCGATTCGAGGGCAGATCTATTCACGGTATCTATTATTTCCCGTTCCTGTTTTATCAGAATCTGCCGGCGAATTTCCGCTTCCTTTGGGCTTATGCCCTGCGCTCTTGGGGAGAAAGTAGGATTAGTCCATAGTTTCTGTAACCATTCTTTGCGCCTTATGGCCTGTTGGTCAGGCGATTTATTCATAATAGATACTGCCAATTGCCGGCCTTGCTGGGAGAGGTCGAATTGCAAAGCCTCCATCTTTTCGCCTAACGCGCCATAATAATCTTTTTCTGCCTGCATATAATCGGCGAGGCGTATGCCGTTGCTTTGCGCTACAAGTTTATTATTGTTTTGGCTTGCAATAGGATTGTAATAATAATCTTGGCGGTCTACGGCTTTTTCTGGAGTTTCAGGCGTTATATCGGGAAGGTCGCCGTCCGGTCCATTAGTACCGAGTCTGCCGGCTTCCCCTGCGTTTCCGATATGGGCGTCGCGGAGGGCGCGCTCTTTTGCGATAATTTATTAAAAAATCCTCTCTTGCTTCAGGTGTGTTTTCATATGTTTGCTTTGTCAGGTAGTTGTTCAAAAACTTCAGTTTTTAAATAACACTATTATTATTCCTGTGTAACATGGGGCATAAATGTAAAACTTCTGTGATGCCTCAGCGGGTAATTGACTCAAATACGCCATAATGTTAGACTAAAATAGTGTTTGTATAATTATTCGTAGCGATAACGATTCAACACAGCGTGATACGGCGGTTCAAGGAGTTCATGATGTCCCCTATGATTGGCATAAAGGTTGCAGATGGAGCGTTTTTCCCTATTGTTGAGGAAAATGTTGCCGCAAGAAAACGTCTTGTACTCACCACTGCGAATGATGCCCAAACAAGTGTTCAGATAGACTTCTACCGGTCGTCATCAGCGTCCATGAGCGAGGCAGCCTATATAGGAACATTGCTAATTGAAAACATCACAAAAAAGAATAAAGGCAATCCGTCCATAGAACTGATAATTTCTTCCGATGGGAAGGGCGAGTTTTCAGCCAGCGCTTATGATATTGACCGCCCGGAAGAAAAAGATAACCACATTTTGTCGGTTTCGTTGCCGGCGCGCGATAATTCAAATAATTTTTACGATATAGATTTGGAACATGAAGACTCAACCATACAAGAGGACAGAATTGACAGGTATGGAGCCGCCATTAAGTCTTCAAAATCTAAACTCCCATTAATACTGATTTTAGCCGGCGTTTTGCTTTTGTTGCTTGCCTTTGGCCTGTGGTTTTTCATACTTAGAAGTAAGCCGGAACAAACTGAAACCGAGATCCAAATTTCTACGGAAGTTACGCGGCAAGATCCGGAGCCGTCCGGCGGTCAAACTGGAATTTTACCGGAGGAAGAGTCAATGCAGATTCCGCCGCCGGAGATTGAATCTCTACCGGAACCGGTTGTTCCGCCGCCGGAGCCGGTTAAACAAGAAGAGCCCCCGGTAATCAAAGCGCCTTCCCCGCCGATTACAACGCAGGAAACGGTATCGCGCAAACGCGCTCCCGCGCCTGTATCTTCTTACAACGCGCCCTCCGTTATTCCAAAAGAAGGCATCTCGTATAAGCTGCGGTGGGGCGATACGCTTTGGGATGTGTCGCAGGCTTTTTATAGGACACCTTGGCGATACGATTATTTGGCGCGTTACAACGGTATCCGCGACCCGAACCGCATAGTTGCAGGACGCGCCATTAGAATACCGCCGTTGCCGAAATGACAGGCCTAAAGAACCTCCGTTAGGGCTTTACAGCGGTACAATAGTTCACTTGCTTTTTTTGTGGTTTTTTGGTAATAATGATTAGTTGAATAGTTTTGCAATTATGGAAGGAGTACGTTATGCATCTAACAGATATTAGAATTAGGAAGGCGAGTGGCGAGGGCAAATTGAAGGCCTATGTTACAATCACTTTTGATGATTGTTTTGTGGTTCACAATGTAAAGATCATCGAAGGTAAAGACGGTCTCTTTATTGCAATGCCGAGTAGAAAAAACAAAACAGGCGATTATAAGGATGTCGCACATCCGATAAATGTTGAGTTTAGAACTGAAATGCAGGATAAAATATTGGAAAAATATAATTCCGGCAATTTTCAGGAAGGCGATGCGGACTAGATGAGCAGCGGCGGCGCATAAAATCCCTATGGCAGCGCTGATTAGCTTCGAATTAATCAGCGCTGCCTATGCGCCGCCGTCTTTCAGTTTGCCATTTACCGGCAGAAGTTTATAGCAAACGGCGTAACTATCGCCGTGAACTGTTGCGTGGTTTTTAATTGCTGATTATTTTGGGCCGTAGGCAAGTGGTAAGCCACCGGGTTTTGGCTCCGGCATGCACAGGTTCGAGTCCTGTCGGCCCAGTTGCGGTTTATAACTGCGGCTGTTTGATTTGCCGCCGCCACTCGGTAAATTAAACAGCCGCCTCTCTTTTCTGACAGTCTTGTGTAAAATCCAGATTTTTCGTCATTAAATTCCTATCCTGCGCCGCCGGCAAAATGCCTGCTGCCCCATTAACCAGAAGTGTCTGTACGTGTATAATTTGTTTATGCGGAATAATGTGAGTTCGTCAGAGTTAATACGCGCCTTGCCGCATATCAAGGCTTTGCGCGGAAAAGTTGTTGTGGTTAAGTACGGCGGCAGCGCCATGATAAACAGCGAATTAAAGACGGCTGTAATTGAAGATATTGTGTTCATGGCGGCTGCCGGAATACGGGTGGCGCTTGTGCATGGCGGCGGCCCTGAAATTGACGCGATGTTAAAAGCGTCCGGCAAAGAAATACGTTTTGTGAATGGGCTTAGATACACGGATCAAGACACGATGAACATAGTGCAGATGGTTCTATGTGGTAAAATAAGCAAAGATATATGCGCTTTGATTCACGGCGTTGGCGCTCAAGCAATCGGGCTTTGCGGGCTGGACGGAGGGCTTCTTCAGGCTACCCGCGTTAAAACGGCGGATATTGGTCTTGTTGGCGATGTTCAGACTGTCAACGGAAAACTTCTTGAAAATGTTATTGCCGGCGGCGCGATTCCCGTCATTTCGCCGGTAGCCATCGGATTGGGAGAGGATGCGGGTAAACCTCTTAATGTCAATGCCGACACTGCCGCCGCTGTAATAGCCGCCGCGCTTTGCGCGGAAAAACTTGTGCTGATAACGGATGTACGCGGTATTCTGCGTAATGTTTTTGAACCGGACAGTCTAATCAGTACCGTAAATTTGAGCGATCTGGAAGAATTCAAGAAATCAGGTATCCTTAACGGCGGCATGATACCAAAAGCCGAATGTTGCACACTCGCGATAAATGGCGGCGTAAAAAAAGCTCACATCATAGACGGGCGTATTCCGCATTCAATTTTGACGGAACTTTTTACTGATGAGGGAATAGGCACTCTAATAACGGCGTAATTTTAATGCGAATACGGACGGTTTTTTACAGTGCACTTCTTTTTTTCAGTGTGGACGCTATTTTCAATTTGAAGGCCGCCGTTTCCACCGGAATATATCAGACTCCGCCCGTGCTGTATGTAGGCGACAGGGGCAGCCTCGTTTATCAGCTTGATATGTTTATGCCGCTGCCAGAGAGCGATATTGTTTTTCCGAACGGTTTTCCCAAATCGGACGACATAATCATTCATAAAATTGATATCGACAGGCGTGGGCGGCGGGTAATCATAGAATTTCAGGCGTTCAGAACGGGCACAGTGCCGCTGCCCCCTATACCATTTGGCGGCGCGGAACTAAAAGGCTTACAGGTAAATATTGCCTCGATACTCGATTCCGCCAACAGATCAATGACACTTTCGCCAAGCGCCGGAATGCTCACGGCTCCCGGAACTCTCTGGATAATCACTGCGTTTTCCGCGCTTCTCGCTATACTACTGGCGGCTCTCGTACTGTTGTACGCAAAAGGCGGCGCGTTTTTTACCGGGGCGCGGAACGCTTTGCGGACGCACATTCTGCTCTTTTGGATAAATTCCCGTATGCGCCGGCTGGAAAACCGCCTTAAGCTGGGTCGCATAACGGAAAAAGAAGCTTTGGCCATCCTGTCAAACGAAGTGCGCTCCTTTTTAAGCCGCTTTTGGATGCAACCATGTTACGCTATGTCGGCGGAAGAATTTCTGTATTTTGATTTGCCAAGACAGAACGCGGCAACGGAAATCATCACGGCGGGCGTAACAGTGAACTCTCAGGCAGATAACTCAAAACTTTTATTAGCGTTATACGGCTTTTTTAAAAAATGCGACGGGATTCGTTTTGCGGCGACGGCAGTAACACAAATGACGGTCAGCGAAATCTGCGCCGAAGCCAAATCCCTTGTCAACGGTAAAGACCTCACAGAAAGTTAAACAGACAGACGGCTCTACTTTTTAAGCATCCATGTATCGTTGCTCAATATATAAGTACCGCCGGAACGGTTTGTTCCAGTATAACAACGGTAAAATGATTCGCCAAATGACCATTCGTTTATAGCGGAATTATCACCTATCGTTATCGCTTTAAGCGCATTACCTATAAAAGCGTAAGGGCCTATGTATGTTACATTGTTCGGAATTTTAATTTCGGTTATTTTGTTGTTCTTAAAAGCGTAAGCCCCTATATGTTTTATGGTGGGCGTGATGGTGATATTGCTCAATTTATTGTTCGCAAACGCTCCCTCCCCTATATATTGCAGAATTGGCGGAAATTTTATCTCTCTGAGACTATTATTCGAAAATGCACTTACGCCAATAATTGTAATTTCAGGCGGCAGCGTTATGGAAGTTATGCGGTTGTTGGCAAAAGTCATATCATTAACACTTTCAATATATCTTGGCAGTAAAACTTTTACCAAAACATTATCTGAAAAAGCGCCCTGACCTATTGATGTAACGGAATCCGGTATGGCGATTTCGCTTAACTCGTTTTCAGCAAAAGCCCATGCGTCTATGCTGACGACATTTTCGGGAATTATAACGCTTTGCAGATTGTTGTTACGGAAAGCGCCGAACCTGATATTTTTTACGGACGGCGGAATTGTTATAGAAGGCAGTAAATTAAACGCATATGTATAATCATTTACCGCAGTGATATTACCTGCGCCTTCCTGAGATTCAGCGAAAAACGGCACTTGGCTTAAAATAAATAATAAACAGAAAAAAAAATTTATCGTTTTCAATCTAAAATCCAATAATTTATATGTTTAACGCGCTCATATTCCCATACAGGTTCCGACCGCGACAGCCGTTTCTAGTATGTAATTATCCCGCGGCACCGTTTTAATTTTTCCGGCTGGAACATCCAGACTTACAGAACCAACTTCGTTACCGGTAAGACATACCATCCTGCCGTAACGTCCTTGGGCAAGCAATTCGGCGGCGGCGGCGCCTAGCGAGGTGGCCAACACCCTATCAGAGGCACTCGGCACACCACCTCTTTGAGTATACCCTAAAACGGTAGCCCGTGTCTCCATGCCTGTGTTTAACTCAATCTCGCGTGCGACACGGCAACCAATGGAAAGCGCACCATCCTCTTGACGCTTCCGTTTTCGTTCCTTTTTATCCATCAGCGACTCTTCTTTTGAAACGGCACCTTCCGCTACTACCACGATGGAAAAGCCCTTGCCATTGCTGGCTCTATCCTCAAGGTGACGTGATATTGCTTTTATATCGTAGGGCAATTCAGGAATTAGGATAACATCCCCCCCACCGGCTAGACCGGCATACAGGGCGAGCCAACCAGATTTATGTCCCATAAGCTCGATGACCATCACACGGCTATGACTCTGCGCCGTTGAATGTAACCGGTCTATCGCTTCAGTCGCGATGGCGAGTGCGGAATTAAAGCCGAAACTCCGGTCGGTTCCTACAATGTCGTTGTCTATAGTTTTTGGAAGACCCACTACATTCAACCCTTCCCGCGATAGCCGCCAACCGGTAGTGTTTGTGCCATTTCCACCCAAAACAACCAGACAGTCCAACCCCAAAGCACGGTAATTATCCTTTATCGTCGCGACTTTATCTTCTTCCAAGGAATTATCGGCATTTTTGTCACGAGACTTGAATGGTTTTTCACGACTGGTGCCTAAAATTGTGCCACCCCTAGTAAGTATCCCCCAAAAATCCTCTGGACGTAACGGGCGTGTGTCGTTTTCAACGAGTCCGCGGTATCCGTTGGCTATACCTATGATATGCATTCCATACTTATCATAAGCTGGTCTGCATACCCCCCTGATCGCGGCGTTAAGTCCAGGACAGTCTCCCCCAGCCGTCAGTATCCCAAAAGTTTTAGTAACGCTGCTCATCTATCGCTCCTGCCATAGCCTAACAAATGACGGTTCTAATTGTAAAGCGGATATATGAGCAGGCATACGCACGGCAAGCCGCAGGGTATTAAACCAACAATTTTACATTTATGAACCATGTTATGCATGAATAATAACAAAGCGGTTCAAAAACTTCAGTATGTTCTTGAACAAGTCCAATATAAACCGCCAACAATCGGTATAATCGGTAGATAAATTTCAGCATTTTTTTTTTTGGGGGGGGGGGGGCTATATTGGGACAGGTCGCTAAAAACTTATCTAAGGAAGCACTGATTGCGTCAACTACGTTGACGAATGCGAGTGTGCAATGCCAATGAAATTGACGCACCAACTGTGTTGGCGCGTCAACTTCGTTGGCGCGGCTGCGCCATGCGGCGTTATTATAGCGGATAGCTCCGCCCAACATAAACTCGAAGTTCGGACTTTTAAAACTTATAGGCAGAATCGATAGATTTGCGTGTACAGGCCGTGCGTCCGTTCCGGGTACTGGCTAAACAAGCTTTTCATTTGCTAGAATCGCGTTATGACTGACAAAAAGATACCTGTTCGCGCGGAAGCGGCGCGGGATGATACGTGGGATTTATCGAAACTGTACGCGGACGATGCGGCCTGGGCCGCCGGGCTCAGCGCGTACAACAAAATGGCGGAAAAGATACCCTCTTTCAAGGGAACGCTGGCTTCGGGAGCGGAGGCGCTGCTTGCCTTCATGGACTTTAGTCGTGATTTCGGGCTATTGGAAGAGCGGCTGGCGTACTACGGCGAGCTGCGGCAGTGCGAGGACGAGGGCGCGGATGAGGGACGGGCGATGTCGGGGCGTTTTATGATGGCTCAGGCTCAGGCGCAGGCGGTGCTTGCGTGGTCAAACCCCGAAATTCAGGCTATCCCCGAAGAGCTGATGAGGGGCTTCCTTGCGGATAGCCGGCTTGCGGACTACCGGATATTCCTTCAGCGGATTTTACGCTGGAAAC
>JAISZZ010000051.1 GCA_031284385.1 Treponema sp. | reverse complement strand
CGGCGCTTTTCTTCCTCAAGGCGGTCGCAGTCTATTCCCGTCATGGCGCGGACAAGGGCTGTTTTACCGTGGTCGATATGCCCGGCTGTCCCAAGAATAAAGGGATATTCCATTATTTTAACCTCCTTGATATTACCCCGTTTCGGACGGCGCGTAAAGATGTGGACTAATTTGATTATAACAACGCTGATACGTCAACTATGTTGACGCGGCCTCAAGTTAATCAGCGCGGCGCTATATAACAGGGTAAAATTCGGAATTTTCACCCTGTTACAAAAATCATAAAATTTGAGAATCTGTTAAAATATACCCTGAAATACAATAATTCGAGGGGTTTTCAGGCAAAATATAGCTCGCTCGCCCTGAATCTCATATTCGGGTACTTGACACCGGCGCGCTATTCCGATAGTTTTAAATCCTCCCGCTTTAAGAGTGCGTTTCCTCATCATTAATGGTGTTTTTGCTTAGTAGAAACGTAGAGCTCTATTTACTGTGAGGCTATACTCTTTTAAAGGGCGTCTTTAAAGACGAAATTCTTTGCTTCAAAGAGATTTAAGGAAAATATTATGAAGTTACGTTTAAGATTGACTTTAATTATGGCTGTTATGTCGATTGCCATGACAGGTATTATAGCTGTTGTTTTGCTTTCCCGTGCAAGCTCAATTCAGAGCGCTACGGCGCTGGATAATTTACAAAATATGGCTGGAGTTACCGCAAAAGATATACAAAAAAGCTTTGACAACTATATGGATATTCTTCGCACATTATCCCAGATAATGAACAGTTTTCAAGATATTAATGCGACTGAAAGGCGCGACAATTACAACAGCACCATGTATGGTGTGCTTGAGTCAAACCCCGATTTTCTGAGCATTTATACTGTTTGGAAACCTGACGCCCTAGATGAATTGGATAGCGATCATATCAATACGCCCGGCACCGATGAGAGCGGGCAGTATATAACTATGTATACGAGAGAGACAGGCGCCATAGCCGTAAAGCCATACCCGAATTATAAAGAAGCCCTTGCTGCGCTTAATGAGAATGAAACCATATCTAATCCGGTTAAGACGGTTATTCAGGGGGAAGATACTTTTACTATTGACGTACGAATTCCAATAATGCGAGAAGGAACAATATACGGACTTGTGGGGATGAGCGTCGTTATTACACCGTTACAGACTATCGTTGGAGATTTGAGGCCCTATGGTACGGGCATGGCAGCGGTTTATTCCAATGACGGGACTATTGCGGCCAATTTTGAGTCTCAACTGCGCGGCTCTAAATTTCAGACCACTTCTTTGCAGTCTATTGGGCAAGAAGGTGTCAATAAGATTCTTGAATCAATAAAGTCGGTTACACCCTCCGTAATGGAAGAAGGGAATATGATGTTCGCCATGTATCCTTTTTGCGCCGGCAGGACAACGACGGCGTGGGTGGTGATTATTTCCGTACCTCGCGAAACGGTTCTGGCAGAATTGAACACATTGCTCATATTTACCATTATTTTTGTAGGAATTGCTGTTATCCTTACTGTGGTTATTATATTCTTCATATCGGGAACCATAGTAAAGCCCATAATAGGCATTGCCGCTATGCTTAAAGATATATCCGAAGGAGAGGGGGATCTTACAAAGCGTCTTGACATAAAGTCTAAAGATGAAATCGGCGATATGGCGCACTATTTTAATCTCACGATAGATAAAATCAAGGCGCTTGTTGTTATTATAAAACAGCAATCTAAGGCTCTTTTGGGCATAGGAAATGAACTTGCGTCTAATATGACGGAGACAGCGGCTGCCGTAAATCAAATTGCCGCCAATATTCAAAGCGTCAAAGGACAAACAGTCAACCAGTCGGCGAGCGTTACAGAAACTAACGCGACTATGGGGCAGATAACCGATAATATTGAGCAGTTGAACCAGCATATTGAAAGCCAATCGGAAAATATCGCACGTTCTTCGTCCGCAATAGAGGAAATGATAGCTAATATAACTTCGGTAACACAAACGCTCGTGCGAAATGGAGATAATGTCAAGAATCTTGCGGACGCTTCCGAAATTGGGCGCAGCGGGCTGCAGGAAGTCGCGTCTGATATTCAAGGAATAGCGAGAGAGTCCGAGGGCTTGCTGGAAATTACCGCAGTCATGGAGAATATTGCAAGTCAGACCAACCTTCTGTCCATGAATGCGGCTATTGAAGCCGCGCACGCAGGAGAATCGGGCAAGGGATTCGCCGTTGTCGCCGATGAAATCAGGAAATTAGCCGAATCTTCTGGCGAGCAATCCAAAACTATCGCGGGGATTCTCAAAAAAATCAAAGAATCTATTGATAAAATAATGAGGTCAACGGATTCGGTTTTGAATAGATTCGAGGCTATTGACAAGGGAGTTAAAACGGTTTCGGAACAAGAAGAAAACATCCGCCGCTCTATGGAAGAACAAAATTCCGGAAGTCAGCAAATACTTGAATCAGTAGGGCAGCTTAACGATATAACGAAATTGGTTAAGAGCGGTTCAGAAGAGATGCGGACAGGAAGCCGTGAAGTAATTTCAGAAAGCAAGAACCTTGCCGGACTTACGCAGGAAATCACCAATGGAATGAATGAAATGGCATCCGGTGCGGAGCAGATTAACGTGGCTGTAACTCGCGTAAGCGAAATAAGCGTTGAAAACAAGAGCCATATAAACACGTTGGTCAGTGAGATTTCAAAATTTAAGGTGGAATAATCTTGAATATATTTATATCCGTGCGATATAATATAGATATCTAGCTTTAAGATATATAAAACTTTTTTTGATGGGGTCTTTTATGAAAATGACAGTGTTAGGTGCTATGGTATTGTTATTTGTGGTATCCGCACTCGCGGTAGCACAACAAAAACCGCCCGCAGGCGCGACGGTTTCGGCTACAGACGCGGCCAGCAAAGTATCGTCCGGTTGGGTATTAGTAAAAGGCGCGGCCAGCGTTTTCATTATCAACGACGGTGCGGCTGAAGCTACGGTTACATACAGTGTTGAGGGTGTAAACGAGGCACCTGCTAAAGTAGCGGCTGGGAAAACACAGACCGTTGCTTACAAAGGCAAGGGATATAAGGATGGTAAAGGCGTTATCAAAATTGTAAAAGTTGAAGCTGCTGCCGCCGCCGCCGCTAAGCCCGCTGCTGCCGCACCTGCGGCTGCGCCCGCCGCACCCGCAGCCGCGCCTGCGCCAGCGAAAAAATAGTTCGGTGCTACAGAGGAATTGCGGTAATGATCATCACATATTCGTACTGCCTACATTAGCGGAAGTGGATTATTACATCAATGAGATGAAATATCCTTCGATTATTTTCCGGTAGGCTGATTGTCTCATTGATAAATTCCATACCCCATATAAAGATCATTTCCAAAATTCTGCATGAAAGTATGAGCAATTCAATACTAAGGACGGCTCGAAAATGAGCTGTCCTTAGAATAAACCACAATTCGAGTTGAGTGCTTTTTTTGTTTTCCTCAAAAAATCTGATTTTCAAATGAATATTTCCCCGGTTTCCCGTTCTGAAAGTTGTATTATATAGACAATTCCGCTTTTCGCCTGAAATTCCATTTTTGATGCTCTGACCCGGCGCGAAACGGTGGCATCTTTCCATAAGGTTTAAGAGCGCTCCGCGTATCCTCGCGGATTTAGTGTATCCACCCGTTTATTTTACTTTTCATTAGGACGCTTTACTGCTATACTGTTTATTATGAAAAAAGCGGCAATTTCTACGCTTCTTATGCTCATCATGTTTGTTTACTTAGACGCGCAGGATGAAAAAGCCATTTTCAAAATACAACCACTTACGGTTGAAGGCACAAGTCTCGAAGAAGCCCGTTTATTGGAAACGCTGGTCTATTCATACTTTTCCGACAAGCAGGATGTAATAATACTGCCGCCGGACAACGCGCTTGCCGGCGGCAGCAGTCTGTCTCCCGATTACTTTGTTGATATAAGCCTATATCCAGAAGAAGATAACCGGATATTTGAGCTTGTGGTGAGCGATGCCGCCTCCCGCGAGCTTTCACGGCAGACTGCCAGATATAAAACAACGAAGGACATAGCGTTAAACCTTCACAACATAGTGAACGCCGCGTTTGAATGGCGGGGGGATTTTGAGTCTCCACCTGAAACGCCGGACGCTGAATTGATCATCCCTGAAAAAATTTTTGGACTTTGGCGTGGAGATACGGGAATAAAATTGATACGGATTCTGCCAGACGGCAAAGCATTTGCATTTTTCGCTTCCGGCGTAAACATGATGTTGTCTTACAAAATAGAAAATAACACGCTCAACATACGGCAAATTTCTCCAAACAATGAGAACTTTTACTATCCGTTGCCGCTTCCAATAGCTAAAATACTGGCAAAAGAAGCGGAGCCTATGCGTTGGGAATTCATGCTGTACGAAAACGAGAATTTGTTAAAAGGAAACCGAATCGAAACGACCATAGAATTTGAGGATTATGAAAAAATAGTGATCCGCCACAACAGTATACGGCAATCCGAATGGAACAAACTTCCTAAGTAATCAAGCTCGCGAAGTTTCCGCCAAATAGCGCATATCCATACCGTTGGGCATCTGGCTCACTTTAAGGTCAAATTCTTTTATTATGGCAAGCAGGTGTTCAAATATACCGGACTGTATGTTTTCATAATTTTGCCAAACCTTATCTACGCAAAAAAAGTAAATCTCCATCGGCATACCCATAGCTTCCGGCTGAAGATGGCGGATTACGAATGGCAGAGCGGCGGACGCTACAGACAGACTCTTTATATAACGTTCCGTGTAAGCCCTAAAAACACCAAGGTTTGTAAGCCGCCGTTCCGATATGGTATCGTCAGGCGAAGCTTTATTTTTCTCGTTGTAGTCCGTTATTTCATCAATACTGCCGCGTATGTGTTCAGAAAGCAGCGGGATACGGGATAGTTTTTCTATTTCGTCGGGCGAAAGAAAGCGTATGGATTGCACATCTATATACAGCGAGCGTTTTATAAGCCGCCCGTCTACCTCGTTGATACCGCGCCAGTTAAGAAAACTGTCGGAAATAAGACTGTATACCGGCACCGTGCATATCTTCATGTCCCAGTTACGCACTACAACGGATTGAAGCGTTATATCTATCACTGTACCGAACAGACCGAATTTCGGCATTTCTATCGTGTCCCCGATGCGAATCATATCGTTGGAGGAAAGCTGCATCCCCGACACAAAACCGAGTAACAAATCTTTGAATATAATCATAAGAACCGCGCTCAATGCACCGATACCGCTCAGTATTCCGAGAGACGACACATCCATAATAGACGTTACGACCAAACATCCGCCGATGGTGTACAAAAATATTTTTACAAGCTGAATATAGCCTTTTATCGGAGTCCTTTTAGCGAGTTCTTCGGTGTTGGCTTGATAGACGATTTGAAGCGCGTCAAGGAAACCGGCGGCAATATGGGAGGAAATACCGGCTATACAGGCAAGCGCCATGCGTTTGACTATAACTGTAAGCAGTCCATCTTCAATGAAAATCACAGGTATCACAAGGTATGCTGTAACGGCAGGCACAATGCGCACGGCACGGCGCAAAAAGCCGCTTCGCATCATGGCATTACTCCAGACGCTGGTTGTTTTGTCTAAAATACGCGGTAGTATCTTTTGGGATATGAAGACACTTATCTTTTCAATAACTAAAATTATGATGGTAAAGATTATGACTGAGGCTACCTGATTTACCGTTTCGAGTTGGCTCTTAGAAAAACCCCCAGTCCCATATAACGAATCTAATAACGATTGTAAATAAACATCCATACAATTTTATTTTAAGGGACTTGTAATTTTAGGTAAAGTGAGGAACGATGACGGACTGGCCGGCTCAGGAATGGGCGCGAGCTGGAATTAGCGGGCGTGAAAACTCGCGGCGGCCAGTTCAAAAAAATTTCGATGTTGTGTATTATAGATACAATGCTCTCAAACGGTTTCCGAATATTGAACTTGTTCAAGAACCTTATGGTACTATCACAAGTCCAGCAAAATGCGCCGCATTTTGCTGCCTTTATCGAAAATTGTTTAACAACTGAAGTTTTTGAGCAACTCTATTATAAGGATTTTCTATGCGTGGATATATAAAATTTTTTTTCCGGTACATGATAATAATGCTGCTTACTTTTTGTTTAAGCTGCTCGTCATACAAAAAAGGTAATATGAGTGAAGTAACATTCATTGAAAAGCCGCCGCAAACGGTAGAAGTAACGCCTGAAAAGCCGGCCGTAACCGGAACGTCCGCTTACGATGATGTAGCGGATATTATCTGGCAGCTCTGCGAGATACGGATAGGTTACGGTAAAACCGAGCTTGACCGCGAAGCCATGTCTCAAAATGGAATGGGCGATATGTTTATTCTTCAACTGACAGAAGAGGGTGTAAACGGCAAAGCCGCCCCAAACCGTTACTACACAACATACGAGTTGCGGCATAACCATAATATACGCCTGCGTACCATAGTCAGTACATTGATGGCGGCGAATATCAATATAGGCGGCCTGATGGAAACCGAGTATTACTGGTACCTTCAACATACAAACCAGTGGGAAATCGTGAATGGAGAGCTTGAATTGTACGCATATCCCAGTCAGAACGAAGAAATCGTGCTTCGCTACACACGGCAGTAATGCTTTAGACGGTTAAAATTTTTCCCCATAGTAAACGCCTGCCCATTCCCAGCGGCCATGAATGTCAGGATCTAGCGGGAAGTATATTCTTCGGAAGTAGAAATACCATATCGGAGTAAACTGCGACCACCCCCACGTCCGCAAATACGCTTCGTTTGAATTGGAGTCGGCACTCAAACTATCGGCATAGTGTAGTTTTCCGGCGCTTCCGAATGAAGACAGGTTGAATTCAGCCATACCGGAATCATCACTGCCTGCCTGCGCCCATGAACGGGCGAAAAAATTAACCCGTGCGCGGTACTGCCAAAGCCGCCATGTGTTTCCGTCATCCAAATTACGCTTTATAGTATCGACAAGTGCGTCAAGGCTTTCAAATGTCCAGTTTTTCGCGGAATTATTGAAATCCACCATTTGCTTGGCGTAGGTGTAAGCATCGGGAAAACCCGGAACCACGGTAACATAATACTGCAAAAACTGGGTATAGGCGGCAATGGCGTGGTTCCAGTCGCCCACCTGTTCGTATGTTTGCCCCAGCATAAACCATGTAACGCCCCTGTCGTTCTGTTCTGGAAAACGGGATATAAGCTCCTCATAACACCAAATTTTTTGCTCAACATTTTCTTCAAGATTTATTAGCTGCTGTAAACAAACCATGTGTATAGATTCTCCCCGCACAATTAGGTCGGGATAATTCTTGACTATTAAGTTAAAATACAGTGCGGCAACGGGCGCCGCCTCCAGTTCCATATAAGCATAAGCCGCCATAAACAAATGATAGGTGTTGAACGGGTCGTCGGGATGTTCATCAACCCAAGTTAAAAGAAAGTTAATAAGGCGGCCATAATCTTTTAGGCGTTTATACTCGTTTGCGATTTCGCGTACTATCGAAAAACGCGCCGAATCTGGCTCCTGTTCCCGCGACAATAGAGCGAATAAATTATTCAATACATCTTGTTCCCGTTGTGTTCCTTTCAAAAAATAACGGTCTGGATAGTATCGCTCATTTACCTCGCTGCCGCACATTATAAGCGCTACGAGAAGCAGAATCAGCCAAAAACTTGTATGAAATTTTCGCATTGAAATCACGGCTTTTATCCTCTATACTTGCCTTATGCAGCATAAAACAAAACGAAAGTTCTTTGCCCGTGTAAGTTTTTTCATAGGTGTCATACTATTGCTGGCGGGCAGCGCATCTCCGTTGTTCAGCTTTGCGGCAATAAATCGCTTTCAAATTATTGTCTCCTTTATGGTTATGATTATCGGAGTATTATTTATTTTCCTTGCCATAAAACTAAAACAGCGCTCTCTATATCTGTTTTTTGCCGCATTTTTCATTTTAGTTGGCATCTTTCTTATGTTTAAAGTAACTGGACTGTCAAATCTAACATTGAAACAGAGTTGGCCGTTGCTATCCGTGTTCGCCGGTCTCTCTCTTTTGCCCGCTGGCTGGTATCGTTATGGCACTATACGTCAAATATACCTCTTTCCATCCATCGCTTTGGTTGTTTTGGGTGGTTTTCTGATGTTATTTTCTTTGAAGCTGACGAATTTTTCATTTAGACAGTTCATTTTGAGCTGGTGTCCCGCGATAATAATTATCGCAGGCGTGATGTTGATTCTGCTTTCTTTTAGTAACAACAGGGAGCGTATGTAACGGGGCAATGTTTTCGGTTATACGTTATTTTTACGGCGTGTCTTTGCGGCGTTCCCAGCTTTTCTGTTTCATTCTGTTTTTGTTTTTTTCTTGTTCTGGAGGCGCTCAGGTACGCGAAGTGCCGATAAATAGGCCACATCCTGAAATCAAGCCTACCCTGCCATTTCAACAGTCTAAACCAAAGGAAAATCCAGGAAGCGTAGCGTCCGTTATACGCGTTCTTTGCGATGAGGGGTCTCCGTCCGCTCTGCATAGACTCCTTGATCTGTTGCTAGAAAACAGTATCGAAGCATCAGAATTCGGCAGAATTATGAGCGCGGTTGCCGTTACGCTTTTGGAAAAAGTCTATTACGAGCGACGCGGCAGCCTTCCACCGCCTGATCCGCCCAGAAACCACGCATACAGTAAAATATTGAATGAGGCGGAACGGGGTATCTACCGGGAGCCGCCGGAAGCTTCCAATGATTATCTTGAACACGTCTTGCCGTTTCTCGCCTTGCTGAACGATAATACATACAGCCGTTTTAGCGCCGCCCTGCCACATCTGGAAAAGGCGCGGCGGATAAATCCCAACGGGGATCTTGCGCCATACTTCATGGGAATTGCCGCGGAACGCATGGACAAACGTGATGATGCGCTCGATATGTATGGCGCTGCCCTGTCTCTTGCTCCGGACTGCTATCCTGCCGCTTTCGGCATAGCCCGTATCTTGTGGGAACGCGGCGAGAATGCCGAGGCTGTCAGGCTGTTATATAGTTTGAGTGAACGCTATCCCAGTAACATAATCATTAAACGCCAGCTTGCCCTCGCCTATTTTCACGAAAACGACTGGGCCAATGCGGGATATGTGATAGAGGAAGCGTTGGCGGCAGACCCGCAGGACACAGCTCTATTGCTGATGCAGGCGCGTGTAATGTTTGAAACCGGCCAGTTTGTTCAAACACAGGCGCTGCTTGATAAATTCGCGGCTGAAAATCCCGAAAATCGCGATTATTTGCTGTTGCGCGCCCGCTTGCAGAACGAAGGCTTTAAAAATAAGGAAAACGCGATAAATATTTTACGCCCTCTGTACAAACTCACCCCCGACGATTTTCCTGTTGCACTGTATATGACGCGACTGTTACTGGAATCGGATAACGCTGCGGAACAGATTGAAGGCAGAAAAATGCTTCACGATATTTCAAAACCGTTACGGAACGGTGAGGAAATACCCATAGAATTAATCATTCTCGCATCAGAAGATGCCGTGCGCCGGTACGAGTGGCAGGAAGCTCGCGTTTTCCAGGATAGAATTCTGGCAGAACGCAGAACCCCCAGCACACTCGTGAACGCTTTTAGAATCGAGCGAAATTTGGGTAACGGAAATGAGGCATTGGCGTTGGCGAGGGAACTCATTGAAAAATATCCCGATTATGAGGAAGGCAGGATCGCTTACGCTGAAGCAATTATAGATTCAGGGAGGCATGGAGAAGCGCAGCGCATGATAGACACTCGTATCGCCGCGCTTGATTCCGGCAATTACAAGAGCCGTTATTACTATCTGCGAGGGCTTTTGCGCGGCGACTTCGATTCGGCGGTCAGCGATTTCCGTGCCAGCTTGTTTGAAAATCCGCGCAATCTTGACGCGCTAAAGGCTTTGGTGGAACTTTACCATAAACGCCACGATGAGCGGCATACGATATACTACTTGCGTCAGGCTTTGGCCATAGCTCCAAAGGATCCGGTTTTATCGCAGTACCAAAAAACCTACGAAGGCAAAATGTAAAACCCCGCGCTACCCGGCGGATGTGTAGGATGCGGCTTTCGTGTGTGGGTTTAAAATTCGCAATTTGCCGGCAATGGCTTAGCCCCCCAATGCCGGCGGCCCGCGTTTATGGGGCGTTTTCCGTATCTTGCGGCTCTGTTTCAACTGTTTCAGGACTGACGGCGGCATCTTCTTGTTCGTCTTTTTCTTCGACCACTTCCAAAACAGGGGAGACCGGCGGGTATAATGCCGCTATTTCGGTAAATATCGCGCCGGTACCATCAACAGGAATTTCGCCGTTATCCTCATCACTACCGCTAGTTTCAAAAATTCCACCAAACTGGATGCTGCCGTTGCCGTCCGCCATGAATTCAATATCTATGCTTTCCCAATTTTCTATTTTTTTTGCCGCCGCTTCTTCGATTCCAATACTGATAACCGTATTTTTTTCAAAAAACTGAAAGTCTACCGCAACGGAAACAAAACCACTATCATCAATAATCAGCGGCATCCGAATATGTTGTACTTCTTCTCTATAAACGGCTTTAACTTCAAGGTTTTCCTCAGTTAGTGAAAGATATATCGCACATTCGCCTTCTTCCTCAACATCCTGCAATTCAAACACGCCTCTCAGATTAAACGCGATTACCGGATTTTTAGCGGAACCGGAACGGGGTGAAAAACGGAAAAGCAGTTCACCGCTTCCCTCACCCTGTCTTATGTATTTGAAAAACGAACCGGGAAGTTTGTATTCATTTTCCGCACCTACGGCGAGTCCATAAGCGCCGCCCGACAGTGGAAGCCAGAGAGTTTCCGCATCGCCAACTTTAATCAGTTCCGCCGCGGGGTTTGCCGGATCCCGCGCATCGGTAAAGTTTCCCCATAAACGATACCAGCGGCTAAGCTGAATTTCTATGTCGTTGTAGTAACCGGTACGGCCATGTTTCTGGGATACCGGCAACGATACGCTGTGGCTTAACCCGTGTATAAGCTGGTAGTGTTTTGTCGGGTCAAACGGAAAAACTTCAGCACGTATGTTTTGAAAACCGTTTTGAGTGGGAGCAACCCAGAATATGCGCTCTGCCCCATCCGAAATGAAACCTTCGCTTATCTTTTGTTTGCCGTTATACCAAATTATGTACGGCGAAATACCGTCGCTCGCGTCTATCTCCGTTTCAAGCATTATCTTTTCACCGGGCGGCAGTATCCGTGTTATGGACGCTACGCCCGGCAGGTAGCTTACAATGCCTTTTATCACGAGTCGTTTATCGGCAAGGTAAAAAAACGGCTTTTCTACGCTGTTTAGTACCGCTCCGTTGGATGATATAACGTCAAAAACTATTGTGTAAAAACCTTCCGGCAATTCGCTTCCGAGCTTCAGCGCGGGCAATTCGTTATAAAAATTCTCTATAACGATAAGCGCTTCGTGAACCGGCTCGTTGAACTGCTCATTTTCCACGCCGAAAGCGGGCTTACCGCCGCTTTCTGTTTCAAGCGCGCCGGCTGTTCCGGCAAGCAGTCCATCTCCATCCTCAGCGCCGGTTTCGCCCTGCTTGGCATCTCCCCCGCCGGTTTCCGTTTTTTCATCAACAGTAGACGGAACGTTCCCGCCGGAAGATTCATCGCCGCCGGCGAGATTCTCTTCTGAGGATACGCCGGTTTTGCCGGAAGTTTCGTTCTCTGTTGAGGATATGGTTCCGGCGGTAACATTTGTTCCGGCGGTAGTTTCAGTTTTTTCGCCGGAATTCGTACTCGTTGTACCGCCGCCGGCAGCGACATAACTGGGAAGGGCGTATTTTATGCGAAGACCGGTTTCTTTTCCAAGGCTGTTTTTGAGAGAAATTGCCAAAGCGGATATATCAGGGTCACTTTTTATATTAAAATCAAAGTACGGTTCAATCTCGCTGTCCAGCGACAGTACGGCGCAGTCATCGAGGGAGCGGCCGTTTATCATGGCGTTCACCTTGTATACCTTGCCTGGCGAGAGCGCCATATCCAGATCGCCGCAACTCGAAAAAACGCATAAAGGCAGCGCAATGGAAACAGCCATTAAAAACCGGATTCGTTTCATAACTCCCTACATTATAGCTTGAAAAACAAAAAATATCAAAAAATGGAACAAATTTTAGACTGCAAACCCTGTAACATAAGCGCCATAATCCCATAGCAGGCGTTTTCAAGCGTTTGCCATGCTCGCCACTCAAAATTACGGTTAAAATACGGAATTTGCGTCCAGCGGCCAGTCTAACTTGGGTTAAAACGCTCTGGTCAGGACGCGGATAAATAGTTTAATATAACAGCATGGTAAATTCTGACGGCAAAAATAATGAGACTGTTCCTTTTGCGCGTCCTTTTATAGGCAGGGAAGAAGAAGAGGCGGTACTGCGTGCACTGCGTTCCGGTTGGCTGACAACCGCGTCAGAGGCAGCCGCGTTTGAGAAAGAATTCGCGGAACGCCTCAACCTGAACGCCGAATCGCCGATAACCGCGCTCGCCGTGAACAGCGCCACAAGTGGGCTTCACCTTGCGCTTGAGGCTTCCAGAATGCGCGCCGGAGATGTCGCGCTTGTGCCGTCTTACACGTTCACCGCCACCGCCGCCGCCGCGCTTTATTTGGGCGCGGAAGTCGCGTTTGTTGACTGCGCGGCGGACTCATTTTTGATTGACCCCGAACAGCTTGAAAAAACCGCACGGCGGCTGAGTGAAGGCAAAACCGCCTACGAATCGGGCGGCCCCGCCGGAAAACCGCACGCCGTCATTCCGGTTCATTTCGGCGGACTTTGCTGTGATATGACATCCATAAACGAAATTGCCCGCCGGTACGGTATGACGGTGATAGAAGACGCTGCCCATGCCTTTCCGTCATATTCAGAGACGGGTTTTCCAGCCGGAACTTTAGGGGATGCGGGAGTTTTTTCATTTTACGCCACAAAAACAATTACTACCGGCGAGGGCGGGATGCTGGTAAGCCGCAACCCCGAAATAATTAAACGCGCCTCTCTCATGCGCTGCCACGGAATAGACCGCGCCGTTTGGAACCGGTACACGGACAGTAAGGCATCGTGGTATTACGAAGTAATCGAATCCGGATATAAATACAATCTCCCGGACATACTCGCGGCCATTGGGCGCGCTCAGCTTAGGCGGGTGGATGACTTATGGGAAAAACGCAAACATATTGCCGCCCGCTACGACGCAGCTTTTTCGGACAATCCGCGTTTTTCCATTCCCACAGTCGCGGCGGGGGACGCACGGCATATTTATCCGCTGCGGTTCACGGAACGTTTGTCCCGCGATAGCTGCGCTAAAAAACTTCAGGAGGCCGGTATCGGCGTTTCAGTTCATTTTATTCCGCTACACATGATGCCGTACTACAAAAAACGCTATAATCTTAAAGACGGGGATTTTCCAAATGCCGAAAACGCTTACAAGCGCGTCATATCTCTGCCTATATGGCCGGGCATGACCGGTAAACAGATTGACAGAGTTATAGACTCTGTTCTCAAATTGATGTAACGAGGGTTCAGTTGTTTGTAGATGACATAAATTTAAACCACCAGTATTTCGCTCTAACTATCCGCTCGCACGTTGCTAACCGTAGGCTGAAAGACATTCATTGTCCCGCGCTCGATTCGCACTACAAATTGATACGCGCCGCAGATATTCCGGGTCCAAACCAGTTGGTAAACAGTTCTGTCCCGATACTTGCCGCAGACAGATTATGTTATATTGGAGAACCTGTAGCGATTATTACGGGGCCTAACAACGCGAAACTCGAAGAAATCGCTTCTAAAATTATTATTGAAACAGAGTTGTACGATTCGGACGAAGAATCTCCGCGCAATTCGCCTGTATTTTCAATTACATCAGCGAATGTTGAGATCACGGCTCAAATCATGCTCGATATGGAAACACCTCTCAAAAATGTTTCCGTTCAAAAAGAAAAAAATCCGGCGGGAAACGAACCGGCCGCTCCTTACTCCAGCGAAAACGAGGCTGACTTTTCTGAGACATCAGAATCTGAAGAAGCAAATATTCAACTTAAAAACGAAGATGTATTTGTTACCGGACGCTATAGGACGGGTATTCAAGAACACTGGTACAGCGAACCGCACGGGGCGCTGGCGGAAACCTCTAACGACGGTATTACCGTGCATACCGCAACGCAATGGCCCGATCATGTAAAACAGAGTGTCGCTTCGGCGCTCTGTATGCCGGCAAGCGCGGTTTCAGTTGAGCTCGCCGGAATAGGACTTCATTTTGACGGTAAACTCTGGTATCCATCTCTAATAGCCGTTCATGCCGCGCTTGCCGCCGTGATAATCAAACGGCCTGTCAAACTCAT
>JAISZZ010000190.1 GCA_031284385.1 Treponema sp. | reverse complement strand
GCGATGGGGTATGACGAAAGTATATCTCATGGAACATTAAGAATATCGCTTTCCGAATACAATACGGAAGAAGAAATAGATATAATTGTAAGCAAGCTGCCGTTAATAATTGCGGAAGTACGTTCTGCGAATAAATATTTAACAGAATAGAACTTACCAACAAAAATTTGTTGAATTCGGTATACAAAACGCATTGGACTTGTTCGACAACCTTATAGGTTATCGAACAAGTCTTGCAAAATGCACGGCATTTTGCTGTTTTTAAGCGGAAGTTGTTCAAAAAACTGAAGTTTTTGAACGCCTCTATTAGAAAACAACGGATATTTCTTGCTGCATAAGAGCTGGAGTGGGCTATGGATTGACGGAAGCAATCTGAAGAAATGCTGGTGTATCCCGCCGAAACAGAATGCGGCATTTGTGGCGGCGATGGAAGATGTCTTTGAAGTGTACCACCGGCCGTATCACAAAGGTAAACCGGTGATTTGTATGGATGAGCAACTGGTACAACTAATGGGTAGGGGGGGGGGGGGTAGTCATTAACAGTCTCATATCTTTCTGGCATATACTTCAAACGTGTCGCCTAACCGGAATAATTTGCTGAACGCCAAAACAATTTTGTAGACAAGGCCGCGTCCGCCTGATAGATGGCGGCAGAATGGAAAACGTTCCGGGTGGTGGCCTGTGATAACTATTTTTTTTACGGAAAAGCCAAAACGCAGCAATACTTTTTTTACATTACGGGCATCCCAAACAGTCCAATGGTCGGCGGGACTTTCTCTCAAAAACTTTTTCCGCGAAAAAAGTCCCGAAACGCCGGAACTGTTTGGCGTGGAAAAGGCGAGTATACCGCCGCTGTTCAAGAGGGCGCGTATTTTTTCAAGAACGGTTTTTACATCCTTAAAATGTTCTATCACGTACCACAAAGTTATCACGTCAAATGTAGTTGTACCCGGCGGCAATTCGGCATCTGGAAAAAAGCCCCGCGCCGCGTTTATTTTCAATTCGCCCCGCGTATATTCTACCGCGGCGGCGGATACGTCTATTCCCGCGCAGCCGGTAAAGCCGGTGTCGCGGGCGCTCGCGAGAAAAGCGCCGTAAGCGCAGCCTATGTCCAAAAGACAGCCGCCCCCGGTTTTCAACACCCCTTTAATTAAGGCAAGACGGCGGCGCGCCATAGCGGTAAGGTTCGGAAAATCCTCCAGATAAGTTTTGCCGTACTGTTTTTTGTAGTTTTCAAAAAAGTACGCCTCAGTATACTGAATATCAGGAGGCGCGTTCCGGCTCATGTACAGTATGCCGCAACGGGTGCAACGCCGGTATGTCCTGTCAGCGAAACGGGCGGCTGCGGCACTGCCTGCCTGTCCGCAGAGCGGACAGGCAGTAAAAACTTCCGGTTCCAGCCCGTCGATGTATGCCGCAAGCGTTTCGCGCCGTTCATCGTCAAGTTTGTATCTCCGCGCCGCCGCCGTGCAGCGTTCGGCAAGCCTTTCGAGAAACGCCGTGTTGAGCCGCCATCCGGCGCGCCGTCCGGTGCGCCGGACGGTGAAAAGGAGGCGGGTAAGCCCTGCGGCGGCTTTATTTCCGCGTCCGGCGGAAATAAAGCCCGCGTTTCGCGCCAGACCTTCGTGCAAGCGTCCGGGCGATACAAGCAATACGGGAACGCCAGCGTGCAGAGCTTCAAACACGCAAAGCCCAAAATGTGTTATCACTATGTCGTATTCCGCAATCCTGTCGCGCAGATTTTTGACAAACGGCAGACGGGTGTATTCCCCGCAAGAATTGTCCCTGTTCAACGCACCGCTTATCAGCGTAACTTCGCTAAGACCGGAAACGGCGCAGGCTCTCGCCGCCGCGGCTCCAAGTCCGGCGGCATCTTCCCCGCCGAAACTTACAAGGATTTTGAGCGGGGCGGTAACTCCGCCGCCCGTCTTACGTTTTGAAGGAAGGCGCAGCAAGTCAGGCCGCAGCGCGTTTGGCGGCGTGTGGGAGGGCAAGGAGGGCAGCAAATCAAGCAGAAAATCGAAACGCGGCCTTTCCGGTCCGCCTTCGTCTATGCCTATAACCGGCGTTACGCCCAAAAAATACCCGATTTCCCGCGCCGGTGTGCTAAAACGGTCAAAAACAACAAAATCCCAGCCGCGCCGGAAAGCATCCTCGTCTTTTATCAACGGAACTTCGTCAAGATTTTCGATTGACTGTGACAAAACCGCCTGCGCCTCGTCCTCCGTTCTACCCTTACCCAGCCCCGGCAGGCACAACGCCGCCTCCCGCCCCAGATTACGCAGATCACGTACCAGAAGCCCGCACCGGACAAGGTGGCCGCTGCCCCTGCCTTTCTCGAAGGACGCGACTACAAGAATGGGTTTATTTCGCTTCACCGGAAAAAAGCCGCCTATATGCCTCTATTATTCGCCCGCCGGAAACGGCACCGTTTCCGGCGCGGGAAAGTTCAGCGTAAAGGAGGCGGGCGCGTTCATAGTCGGCAGTGGTGTCAACTGTAAGGCGCATGGCAGGATACTGCCATTTTAACGGCGCGAGCGGGCGGTGCAGCGGGAAGTCCGCGCCGTTTTCGTAGAGGTATGGGCAGACGTGTTCGCGGTGGTACGGCGCGGCAGCCTCTTTTTCGGCGCGTAACAGCGCGGCGGCAGAGACAGCTTCCACGCCTGCGCCGTAAGGAAGGGCGGCGTACCCCGCGTAAGCCGCGTTCAGGGCGGCGGCCTCGCCGTCAATCGCCTCCGCCGCATCGCAGAAAACGAACGGATTGTCGCCTGTGGCGCGGATGATTCTGCCGTCCGAAAGTCCAAAATGCCGGATTGCGGAACAGAAACGTCCCAGCACATCTTCTTTTGAACCGACAAAAATTTCAAAACCTGCGTCTTTGGCGAGCGGTTTGAACGAATCGAAAGCGTCTTCGGGGCAGGCCAGTATACGCAACGGCACGCGGATACAATTTAAGGCTTCCATCACGCAGAGCGCCATGGGCTTGCCATCCAAAGGCAGTAAGGCCTTGCCCGGCAACCGGCTCGAGTCGAGCCTTGCCTGAAGAATCACGGCTGTCATTTTTTTATGATATTGCTAAGCGGGATTCGGCGCAAGCCGCCGAATTGCCTAAGGAAGCGCTGATTTATGCGAGTGCACATTCGTCAATGTAGTTGACGCAATCAGTGCTGCTTTAATGCGAATGTCAACTTTGTTGACACATTTGCGTAATGAAATAAGCTTGCTCCTTAGGGCAACGCTGATGCGCCAGCTATGCTGGCGAGGCCTCAAGTTAATCAGCGTTGCCCTAATAATTAACCGAAAAGGGACGGCTGCCCAGAAACAAAAACCTAGCCAAAATCAGGCCACCGGGTCCTGACCATCCTCTCGTAGACAAATTTTTAGGCATCACGGTACGACTGAATAGCGTCCGCAAATTAGCGCTTACTTAATTCGCGTAATTCGCGGACCCATTCCGGAGCGGCGGCGGATTGGAGGGTAGCGGAATAACCGCGTAAGCGGTTATGGAGCGCAGGGGGGACGGACGAAAGGGCGGCTATGTGCCGCAACGAGTATGGCAATCGTGGGCCCCCCCCCCCCCCGGGGGGTTGTGGGGGGGTTGGGGGGGGGGGGACGGGGGGGTGGGGG